>DATNJO010000606.1:0-5793 GCA_035603895.1 Pyrinomonadaceae bacterium | reverse complement strand
CTGGGCCAGTCAGAACTTACGAAGACCTGCTCAAGTCGCCGCACGATGAGAACTTGTTTGAATACTACGCGACCTCGCAATTAGCGCTCGTCGATTCGTCGAGCGGAAAGATAACGCCGGTCGGACAGGCCGCGATCTTTCAATCGGTCGATCCGGCGCCCGACGGGCATCACGTGCTTGTAGCGCGGGCACACCGGCCGTTCTCATATCTGTATCCTGATTTCGCGTTTCCGAAAGAACTCGAAGTTTGGGACATGAAAGGCAAACTCGCCTACAAACTCGCGAGTCTGCCGCTCGCGGATCAAGTGCCAATCGACGGTGTGATCACTGGCCCACGCACTCCGCGTTGGCGGCCCAATGAACCCGCCACGCTGGTTTGGGTCAAAGCGCTGGATGGTGGCGATCCGAAAAAGAAGGTCGCGCATCGCGACAGCGTGCTGATGCTCAAAGCTCCTTTCACCGGTCAGCCGGTCGAGATCTTCAAAGCCGAGCAACGCTTCTCGAGTGGCGTGTTCACGGAAAAGGGGCAGATGCTTGTCTCCGATTTCGAGCGCGACAAACGTTGGGTGAGAACGTTCCTGATCGATCCGGACAAACCGGAAGCACCGGCGAAACTGATTTGGAACCGCAGCCAACAGGATCGTTACAACGATGCAGGCACTCCGGTCACGCGCGCGTTCAACGGCCAACGCGCCATCATGCAAATCGGCGATTCGATTTTT
Source organism: Pyrinomonadaceae bacterium (assembly GCA_035603895.1). Taxonomy (GTDB): domain Bacteria; phylum Acidobacteriota; class Blastocatellia; order Pyrinomonadales; family Pyrinomonadaceae; genus PSRF01. Next base: position 5,071 of record DATNJO010000606.1, on the reverse strand, counting down.
CTGAGTGGCAACGGCGCTTCACCGGAGGGCGATCGCCCGTTTCTCGATCGCTTCAACTTGCAAACGCTCAAATCCGAACGCCTCTTCCGCAGCGAGGCAAACAGCTATGAAACTTTCGTCGCTTTGCTGAACGACGATGGCAAAACCTTCATCACGCGTCGCGAAACATCGACGGAAGCGCCAAATTATTTCATCCGCTCCAGTAGCGATACAACCGCGACTGCTCCACGCGCGCTGACGAAGTTTCCCGATCCGATGCCGCAGTTGCGCGGGATCAAGAAGCAGTTGGTGACTTACAAGCGCCCCGACGGCGTGCAGTGTTCGTTCACACTTTATCTGCCGCCCGATTACAAAGAGGGAACCCGGCTGCCGACAGTCGTTTGGGCTTATCCGCTCGAGTTCAACGACGCAAGCACCGCCGGACAGATCACTGGCTCGACGCAGCGCGCCACGAGCATCATTGGTCCATCACACCTGTTCTTTCTCCTGGAAGGCTACGCAGTTCTCGACAACGCAACGATGCCCGTGGTCGGCACGCCGGAAACGGTCAACAACACTTACGTCGAACAGATCGTGATGAGCGCGAAGGCCGCGATTGATAAAGCGGTGGAGATGGGCGTGACCGATCCTGATCGCGTCGGCGTTGGCGGGCATAGTTACGGCGCGTTCATGACTGCAAACCTGCTGGCGCATTCGGATCTGTTTCGCGCCGGCATCGCTCGCAGCGGCGCGTACAATCGCACGTTGACGCCGTTTGGTTTTCAAAATGAGCGACGAACGCTTTGGGAAGCGCCCGATTTGTATTTGAAAGTGTCGCCGTTCATGGTGTCGCAAAAGATCAACGAGCCAATGCTGATGATTCACGGCGAGGCTGACGACAACACGGGAACTTTTCCGATTCAATCGGAGCGAATGTACCAGGCGTTGAAAGGCCACGGCGCGACGGTGAGGTTAGTGATGTTGCCGCACGAAGCGCACGGGTACGCCGGACGCGAAAGTATCGAACACGTGCTTTACGAGATGATTTCGTGGTTCGACAAGTACGTGAAGAACGCACCCACAAAAGCGAAACCCGAGGCCACGGATCAGAGCGTAAAATAGTTTCTAAGCAAATCAATCTGTGGATACCCTGGATCAGCTAGCACCACGGTAACGACATCGTAACGGTACGGCTCATCTTCGAGCTCGAACAGTTGTCGATAAGCACGCGCCGCCCGAGCGATCTGGCGGCGTTTGCGCAGGTCGATGTTTGCTTGCGGAGGAGCGAACCAGTCAGAGGCGCGGGTTTTTACTTCGACGAAGCAAAGCGTGTTGTGTTCGTACGCGACGAGATCGATCTCGGCGTTTACGACCGCGCCGCGCAGGTTGCGTCCGACGGGCAGAGTGAAGTTTGCGGCTACGAGTTGGTAGCCGAGTTGTTCGAGATAGGCGGCGGCGTACGCTTCGCCGAGTTTGCCGAGTTCGATGCCAGGTGAGGACGGCATAGTTTGGGCCACAGATTAACACGGAAACCACGGATCAGCGTTCTTCGTGAAAGTCTGTGGCTGATTTAAGCGTCGCGATCGTAGGCGACTTTGAGCCAGTGTTTGACCTCGTCGTCGATGTCCTTTAATGAAGTGATCGGAATGCGGTGAGTGATCCGATCCTTCTTCGCAAAGCCGCCGGTGTCGACCAATCGTCCGGTTGGTTTCGTGTCGCCGAGCGCGAAGCCCATGTCGATGCGTGTCTGCGTCGTTGGTTTGATTTGCGCGAACACGTGATTGCGATAGAGCGGCACGATCGTTTGACATGGACACGCCTTCGCTTCCTTGCCGGTTTTCAATCCCAGCTTCAACAACGCGTCGTAGATCGGGCGCAAGTGCGCCTTGCCGCCGGAGAACATCTTTTCTACATCGCGCTCGGCTGATTCCAAATAAAGATCTGGGTCGCCCGATTCCGCGCCTTTACCGAGCGAACGTTCCGCGAGCCACCACGCGGTGTTCGTGCCGAGGCTGTGAGTTTCCTTGAGCCACGCGCGCCGTTCCTGCTCGTCCGCCGGACCTTCCTTCTTGATGTGTTTGAGCCACTCTTCGAGTGAGCGCCCGGTCTTCTGTTTCAACTCGCCGATCCACTTTTGCGTCATGAGCACGCCGGGATGGACGCTATAAATTGACTTCTTCATAGGTTGAAGTTAAGGCAACACGGACTTCTTCGCTTCTCGAAAATTGCTTTAAGTAAACTCCACGGAAGAAAGGAACTTCGGCGCGCGGCGCGCTTTTGTCGCCAGTTCGAACGCGTACGCCATACGGATCAACTTGCCTTCACTGTAAGCGCCGCCAAAGAACGAAATCCCCACTGGCATTCCAAAAACATAGCCTGCCGGAACTGTGATGTGCGGATAACCTGCCACTGCCGACGCGGAAGAGTAACCACCGCTAAAGTGATCGCCGTTCAACCAGTCGGTGGGCCATGGTGGTCCGCCGGTGGGCGCGATCAGGGCGTCGAGCCGGTGTTTCTTCATGATGAAGTCGATGCCTTGTGTGCGCGTCAACAGATGATTCTTGCGCAAAGCCTGAACATAGGCTCTGCTCGTGAGTGGTCCCTTGGCTTGCGCTTTCTCCATGATGTCCTGACCGAAGTAGGGCATCTCGCGATCGCGATTGCGCACGTTGAAGTCCATCACATCCTTCAGCGAACGCACCGGCGCTTGTGGGCCAAGTCCCGCGAGATAGGCGTTCAGGTCGGCTTTGAACTCGTACAACAGAACTTCAAACTCTGAGTCATCAAACTTGCCGGTCGTGGGAATATCAGCCGGATCGACGATCACCGCGCCAACACTTTTCATCACTGCGATGTGATTGTCCATCAGCTTGTCGACACGCTCGCTGAAGCCGAAGTGTTTGCGTGCGATGCCGAGACGCATGCCACGCAGGCCATGAAGATCGAGAAATTTCGTGTAGTCAGTCGCCGAATGGCCGCGACTTTCTTTTGTCATCGGATCGCGCGGATCTTCGCCAGTCAAAGCGCCGAGAATGATCGCCGCGTCGGACACTGTCCGCGCCATTGGTCCAGCCGTGTCCTGGCTATGCGAGATCGGAATGATTCCCGCACGGCTGACCAGTCCAACAGTCGGTTTGATGCCGACGAGTGAGTTTGCCGAGGAAGGACACACGATCGAGCCGTCTGTTTCCGTGCCGATTGCCGCGGCGCAGAGATTCGCCGCGATGGCGGCGCCGGAGCCGGAACTCGAGCCACACGGATTACGATCGAGTGCATAAGGATTTCTTGTTTGTCCGCCGCGGCCACTCCATCCGCTCGATGACTTCGTCGAACGGAAGTTGGCCCACTCGCTCAGGTTTGTTTTACCGAGAATCACTGCGCCGGCGTCGCGCAGTTTCTTCGCGACAAACGCGTCCTGCGCCGGCTTCGAGCCGACCAAGGCCAGTGATCCTGCAGTGGTCATCATGCGATCCGCGGTGTCGATGTTGTCTTTCAACAGGATTGGAATGCCGTGCAGTGGTCCACGCGCGCCACGTTCTTTTCGTTCGCGATCGAGGGCCGAGGCAATCGCTTCCGCGTCAGGATTGAGTTCGATCACGGAACGCAGCGCCGGGCCTTTTTTGTCGATGTCGTTAATACGATCGGTGTATTTCTCGACCAGCGAGCGCGACGAATACTTGCCGGATTGAAGTCCCTGCTGAAGTTCCGTGATAGTTAATTCTTCGAGTTCAAAAGCAGGTGGCTCAATATTAGGTGACTCCAGGGCAGACGTGGGTTGGGCAATCGCCAACACACTCGCTGCCGCAGTTGTGTGCAGAAAGTCTCTACGCTTCATTTTGTTTTTCAGACCAGGTCAGGCTAGTTCAGACGAACTTTGAAAGAATTGAAAAACTTGTTAACAGTTACCGGATCGTCCTCGCCTTTCGGATAACCGATGGCGATTTGATACGGACGGCGGCCGACGATGTACACGCGTGAGAAATACGTATTCTCGGCAGTGTCTGCCCTGAATTCGAGCGCTTGATATTCGTCGACCCTTAACGAACGGGTATTCATCAAGGTCGCATTCATGTCTCTGACAAACCAGTCGCGGTTAGCTTCGAGCTCGCTTTGTCCGTGAAATTTGAACTGCGGATCGTATTCTACCCAGGCGATCAGGTATACCTTTCCCTGATCGCGTAACCGGTAAAGATGAGTCGTATAAGGACCGGGCTCGCTTTCGACGGTTTCTGTTTTATCGGTCGGCGTGCCGGGTAGTAATACCGTGAAGCGCCCAGGCCCGGAAGTAAACGGCAGCCATCCGTCGTTTATGACGGGCGTGGGAATTGGCCTGGCGGCTGGTGGTTTTGCTGGTTTGCGTCGTGTTCGTCGCCGCTGTTTCTGGGCACCGAGAGAAAAATTGAAACACAGCGCGATCAACAAAAGCGCCAAAAGCCGATTCATGAACCATCCCTTTAAGAGCGAGCTCAAAAACAAAAGGCTTATACCACGGATTGATGCCGGATTAGAACGCCTTGTAAGCTATCGACCCTGATGGAATCAAAGCATGCCATGGTGGCCATCGTAGGCCGCCCGAATGTTGGGAAGTCGACGCTGTTCAATCGTTTGATTGGACAGCGGCGCGCGATTGTCGGCGACGAACCGGGAATCACGCGCGATCGCATTTACGGCGAGGTCGAATGGACAGGAACGAAGTTTTCGTTGATCGACACGGGCGGAATCGTGCCGGACGACGACGCGGTGATCCCGGCGAATATATTCAAACAGGCTGGGATGGCGATCGATGAAGCGCAACTGCTGATCTGGGTCGTCGATGCGCGCAAGGGGATTACGCAGCTCGACGAAGAGTTGGCGCAGTTGCTTCGTGGGACGGGCAAGACCGTCCTCGTCGCCGCAAACAAAATCGACTCGTCGAGTTTGGAAAGCGAGAGTACGGAGTTTTTTCAGTTTGGATTTGAAAACGTGTTTGCGGTATCGGCGGAGCAGGGAATCGGAGTCGGCGAACTGCTCGACGGTGTGGTCGAGTTGTTGCCACAGACAATCACGGACGACACGGAACCTGAACGAGAACTGCGGTTGGCGATTGTCGGAC
>DATNJO010000605.1:0-2158 GCA_035603895.1 Pyrinomonadaceae bacterium | reverse complement strand
GTGCGTAGTTTCCCCGGCAAGCATTACGACGCGCTCATCGTTGCCAACAACGACGGTACGGGCGAGCGCGAGTTGTCGACAACGCAACATCCGCAGAAGTTTTCTTTTTCAGGGTCGGCATGGTCGCCAGATGGAACGGCGATCGCGATCGGAGTCAGTGCGGGCAACGCTTTCAAACTCAATGCTGTTTCGTTGCTCGGCGGTAAGCCGCGAGTGTTGACCGAGCAATCGTGGTTCGGGCTTCGCGGAGTGGCCTGGAGTGACGACGGCCGCAACGTGTTCTTCATAGCCGGTACAAAGGAGTCGCCTGCTACTCAACTGTGGAGGCTCGATGCCAGCAAGGGCGCCCTGGAACGCATAACAAACGATGTGAATAATTACGAGGGCGTCCACTTAACAAAGGACGGCAGCAAGATCGTAACGATGCAGGTTGCCGAGATCACCAGCGTTTGGGTTGTCGATCCAGCGACGGGTGCCGGCGCGCGCAAGCTGACATTCGGCACGAAGGAGGGTGGAGGCGGAGTCGTTTCACTACCGAACGGGCAAGTTGCTTACACGGTCGAAGAGAATGGAAGGTTGAACCTTTGGACCATGAATCGCGACGGCGCCGGCGACGCGGTGCAGTTAACAAACGCCGGCGCGTCGGCTCCTGCCACCACCGCTGACGGCAAGTATCTGGTTTACGGGTCGGTGCGGACAGGCGTCCGCCATCTGTACCGCCTCGATTTGGCGACGCGCGAGGAAGTGCAACTAACGGATGGGGGCGGTGAAACCCAGCACAGTTTATCGCCTGACGGACGGTGGGTTGTTTACGTTTTGCTTGCCGGCGAGCGTAACACGATGTGGAAGGTTTCGATTGATGGTGGACCACCGGAGCAGTTGACGCAAGACAGCATTATTAACAGGCCGGTGGTTTCACCGGCCGGTAAGTCGATCGCGTGTGCGTTTCGCAAAGAGGAAGCCGACAAGTGGAAGATCGCGATCCTGCCGTTTGCCGGCGGCGAACCGCTTCAGGTGCTAAACATTCCCAGGCCGCACAATCAGATCCTGCGTTGGGCGCCCGACAGCAAAGCGCTCTTTTATCTGGAGGAGAAGAACGGGCTGTCGAATATTTGGAAGCAGCCGCTCGACGGATCTCCGCCTAAACAGATCACGCAATTCACCGAAGACGTGATCTATCATTACGATCGCTTTGGTGCTGGCGAGAGTTTTGTCCTCACACGCGGCCGTACCATGCGCGACATCGTCCTGATTCGCAATCCTTAACTCCGAAAAATCGTGTGTTGACGGTCCATGTCTGCCTGAATAATATATGGCTATGGCATATATAGGTTCGCAAGTACTCGATCGGGAGTTGAAGAAGGGAAGTGCCGAACTCCTGATCCTCTCGTTGCTCGAGACACAACCGCGGCATGGTTACGACATTGGTACTTTGATCGAACAGCGTTCGCGCGGGCGGCTGCGTTTCAACGTCGCTTCACTTTACCCGCTGCTCTATCGCCTCGAGAAACGCGGCTGGATTCAGGGACGCTGGGTGGAAAAGCCCGGACAGCGCCGCCGCCGTTATTACCGGTTGACTGCCGAAGGCCGAAAGATTCTGAAGGCGCAGCGCAATAGTTGGCGCGAGTTTGTCGAGGCTATCAATCGCATAACCGGACTCGAACATGCCTGACTGGAAAGATGAGATTAAAAGACGGCTGCGCGGTTTGCAGGTGTCGCCTGTAAACGAAGCCGAGATCATCGAGGAGTTGGCCCAACATCTCGACGATGTTTACCAACGCGCGTTGAGGAATGGAACGAGTGAAGAGAACGCCCGGCGCGCCGCGTTGAGCGAGCTCAGCGCCGAACATTCCTTGCTCAACGAACTGCAACGCACCCACAAACGTCCGCCGGCAGATGAACCGTTACCAGGTGAACCGAGGAGGTTGAACTTGTTAGCCGATTTCTTACAGGACCTGCGCTACGCTGCGCGCATACTTTGGAAAAATCCGGGCTTCACCGCGGTCGCTGTGATTGCGCTCGCGCTCGGCATCGGCGCCAACACCGCGATCTTCAGCGTGGTCAACACCGTGTTGCTGCGTCCATTGCCTTACAAAGATCCGGAACAACTGGTGATGGTTTGGGAGGACAATTCGCGGCACGGCTATCCGCGCGATAC
>DATNJO010000604.1:0-3943 GCA_035603895.1 Pyrinomonadaceae bacterium | reverse complement strand
AAGGATCAGGACTTCATCGAGCCGCTGAAGCCGCATTGATGGGTGTGCTCGCCACAAGAAGCACAAGAGGCCCGTTTTGAGTTCAAGCTTTAGCTTGCTCTGACAGAAACAACCTAAAGGTTGAACTCAAAACGGCTAGCTTGAGCTACTTCGAGTACATCTTGATGATGCGCACGATGGCTTCGCGGCAGACGCGGCAGAATTTGTCCGAGCGCGAGAACATGATGCAGTCGATTTCCGGACGGTAGTAACCGCGCGCTTCGTACATTGCCCCTTCAAAAGCGCCGACCTGGCCGAAGTGCTTTTCGGCCGCAAACATCTTCTGCTCGTGAGCGAGTTCTTCCTTGAAGAGTGCTTCCATCTCTTCTTCGGGCCGTTTATCAGCACGCAGTTGCGCGCGCCGTTTTTGGATCTCGCGGGAGTAGGCTTCAAACTCTTCCTTGTTCCACGGCGTCGGTATCGGCGTGGTGCCGGCGAAAGGTGAAACAAGATGGCGCCACTTCAAGGTGGCCACATCCAGCAGGGCTGTAACGTTTGGTTCCCACGGTTCGACACGATCCGCAGCGGGCGCGTAGGCGACGGATGAGGTGTAGTACTCGTCGGCGAGTGCAGCGAAGTGATGGCCAAACTCGTGAACGAAGACGTAATTTCCAAACGCGTTGTCGGCCGCGACAGTGCTGTAGAGGTTGAAGATTCCACCGCCGCCGTACGTGCGACCATTAACGATGACTTCGATAAACTCATACGGCGCAAACTGCGCGGCACGGCGCAAAGCGCGGTTGTCGAAGGTCAACACATAACGTTCGGAGCCGAACGCGTCGTAGGTCGCGCCGACAGGCGAATCGCGATAGATGCCGGTTGACGGCCGGGAGATTCCGGATTCAGCCGCTGGCGGAGAGAGCGCCCACACGTTGAAGTTGCGACGATTTTCTTTGAAAGGCGAGGTCGCAAACAACACTTCCGTAAGCCGCCGCGCGTCGGCTTCAAACTTCTTCGCTTCCGCGGCAGTGTAGCCGTCGCCGAGAATCAGGAAGTCGACCTTGTTTTGCGGATCGCCGGTTTTTTGAATAGTGATTACAGGCGCCGGCGCTTTCTGTTTGGAACGATCGACAAACATGTCTGCCGGATCAATCGTCGTCGTCCAGATATCTTTGAAAACATTCTTTGCGTCTCGTTTTTTGAGGATGATTTCGACAGGCGCAGCGGGCGCAGGGAAGCGTAGTGACTCCTGAAAAGTGCGCTTAAGCGTCTTCGCTTCGTCAGTCGTTTCCCACTCGCCGTAGATGGACGCGAACCCGCGCGAGTAGAGAACCTGCTTTGTTTTCGCGTCGCGCACTTCGAAGAAGTACTTGCCGAGGTTCGACGTATCGAGCGCCTGCGACGGGTTGCCCGGCCACGGCCACGGCTCGATCACGATACGGTCCACGCTGAATATTTCCTGCGAAGCGTCGCCGGTGTGGTAGTAGTCGAGGCGCATGGTGTCGGCGGCAAAGGCCGTACCGGCCAATAAAACAAAGGTCACAAAAGTAATTATTGGTCTGATTATCATAGGGTCGGATGATACACTATCAAACCTATGGCGAGTGTCCTTGAGATCGTTCCGCTCGGCGGGATCGGCGAGTTTGGAATGAACTGTATGGCGGTGCGTTACGGCGACGAGATGTTGATTCTCGACGCCGGAATGGGCTTTCCGGAGGAGACCGCTTACGGCGTCGATGTTTCGATTCCAAACTTTAATTTCCTCGACGAGTACCGCGACGCCATCAGCGCCATCGTGCTCACGCACGGCCATGAAGATCATCTCGGCGCGCTGCCTTACCTGCTGAAGAAGTTCAACGTTCCGGTTTACTGTTCACACTTCACCGCGGGCCTCGCGGAAAGCAAACTCGAAGAACACGATCTACTCGGCGACGTTTTGATTCATCGCGTCGAACCGCGCGACGTGGTGGACATCGGCGTTTTCAGCGTCGAGTTCATTCGCGTTTCGCACTCGCTCGTCGACTGTTTCTCGCTCGGCATCAAGACGCCGGTCGGAACGATTATTCATACGGGCGATTACAAGGTTGACGAGACGCCGGTGATTGGCGAACCAATAGATCTTCGATCGTTCAGGCGATACGGGCAGGACGGTGTGCTCGCTTTGCTTTCCGATTCCACCAACGCGACTGTTCCCGGCCGCACGCCTTCAGAACGCGCGGTCATTCCTGCGTTTGAAGAGATCTTTTCCGAAGCAAAGGGCCGCATCATCGTCGCTGCATTTGCTTCGTCGATTCACCGTTTGCAGATCGTCCTGGACGTCGCGCAGCAGTTCAACCGGCATGTTTGTGTGCTTGGCAGGTCGATGCACAAGAACGTCGAAGTCGCGGAGCGGCTTGGGTATCTCGACATCCCCGACGGACTGCTCGTGTCGTTGAACGATGCCAAGCTGATGCGCCGGAACGAGGTCGTGTTTCTCGTGACGGGTTCGCAGGGCGAGTCGCGTGCGGCGCTCTCGCAGATGGCAACGCAGAGTTATAAAGGACTGATGGTCGAAGAGGGCGACACGGTCGTACTTTCGGCGCGCATCATTCCGGGCAACGAGCGGCTGATTTCGCGGATGATCGGATTCATCTACAAGCGCGGCGCAAACATCATCGAGGAGAAACGGCGGATCGTGCACGTTAGTGGACACGCGTCGCAGGAAGACATTCGCATCATGACTGAAGCGGTGCGGCCGAAGTTTGTCGTGCCGGTGCATGGTGAGTATCGAATGCTTTTCCGGCACAAGGAGTTTGTCAAAAACCATCTCGGCTATGCGGAAGAGAACATCATCCTGATCGAGAATGGCGACGTGCTGGAGCTCGACGGCGAGCGCGCTGTGGTTGTTGACAAGCGCGAGATCGGACGCACGTTTATCGACGAAAGTGGTTTTGAGGAAATTAATAGCGAGACTGTGCGCGAGCGGAAGCAGTTAGCGTATGAAGGCACGATCACGGTGGTCGTGACGATCGACGAGGAGTCGGGCGAGTTGCTGGACGAGCCGCGGATCGTTGCGCGCGGCGTGCGCGGCTTCGGTACGAATGGATTTAAAAACGGCAACGGCAATTATCTATTGGCTGACGCATTACGAGTGGTGACGGCGTCGATCGCGGGCGCGTCGCGGCAAACGTTGGCTGACGAGAGTTTGCTGAAAGAGCATGTGCGGGTGGAGTTAAAGCGTTTCATTCAAAAGCAGACCGGCGCGCGGCCGGTCATCATGCCGGTTATTGTGCTGGTTTAGGGCCACGGACTTACACAGACGGACACTGACGGGCAGTCATGTTCAGTCCGTGTTCGTCCGTGTAAGTCTGTGGCTAAAGAATTGAACTCAAAATACTGGAACAAGACGGTAATGATCACGGGCGCTTCGTCCGGGATTGGTAAAGGTCTGGCGCTGGAGATCGCGGCGCGCGGCGGACGGCTCGGTCTGCTCGCGCGGCGTGAAGATCTGCTGAACGACATCGTCGATCAAATCAAAGCGCAAGGCGGAGTGGCGATCGCGGTTAGTGCTGACGTGCGCGACGCGCAAGCAGTGCGAGCGGCGGCGGATAAGATTCGCGCTGAGCTTGGTCCAATCGACGTGATGATCGCAAACGCCGGTGTTGGCACTTCAAACCACGCTTCACAACTGAATCCGGATCAGGTCGCTGACGTGATCAATATCAACGTGCTCGGCGCTGTCAACAGCGTTGCCGCGGTGGCGCCGGAGATGGTCGAACGCAAGAGTGGACAGCTAGTGGCGATCTCGAGTCTGGCTGGTTATCGAGGCTTGCCGAAGTCGGCTGCATATTGCGCGAGTAAGGCAGCAATGTCGTCGTTTTTCGAGAGCTTGCGAATCGACCTGCGCAGAAACGGCGTTACGGTCAACGTCATTTATCCCGGATTTATCAAGACGCCGCTAACTTCAGGCCGCGCTGCGAAAATG
>DATNJO010000603.1:0-2393 GCA_035603895.1 Pyrinomonadaceae bacterium | reverse complement strand
TCCTTTCTGCATTTTGTGCTTCTTTGTGGCATTAATCGCGGCCGTTCTTATCGGTGGCCATGCTTTCGCGGAGTTTCGCGATGTCCACGATGAGCCGGCTCGACGGCGATTCCAAACCGGCGCCGCGCAAAGCGTTGATGTCGGGCGCGCTGCTGATCGCGTGGTGTTCCAGTCCGAGTCGTTCCGCGGTCTCCAGTAGTTCGCCGTGAAACTCAGTCGCGTTTGCCGGCCGCGCCTCTGGTTGTTTCTCCAGTGCGTGCAACACCACGCGTTCCACGTCTTCAGGAATCGCAGCAACGATCTCGCGCGGGCGCAGCGGTGGATCGTTCGCGTGCTTGATCGCGATCTCCACTGGCGACACACCGGTGAAAGGCGCCATTCCTGTCAACATCTCGTAGAGAATCACACCGAGACTATAAACATCAGCAGCAGGTGTTAAGTCGTGGCCCTCGTACTGCTCGGGCGACATGTAACGCGGCGTGCCGATCGGCGTGCCGGGCAACGTCAACGCGCTCGCGTCTTCGTCGTCCAAAATGTCCGCTGCAAGTTTCGCAATGCCGAAGTCGAGCACCTTCACGATCGCGGGTGCAGCTTTGCCCTTCGTCACGAGGATGTTCGATGGCTTGAGATCGCGATGAATAATGCCGGCGTTATGAGCGGCGGCAACCGCAGCGGAAGTTTGCAGCATGATCGAGGTCGCGCGCGCGGTTTCGAGTGGCGCTTCCTTGGCGAGGATTTCGCGCAGCGTGTGGCCGTTGAGAAATTCCATCACGATGTAAACCAGGCCGTCCTCAGTTTGACCGAAGTCAGTTACCGAAACAGCGTTCGCGTGATGCAGCAACACCGCCGCGCGCGCTTCGAGCTGAAAACGAGTGCGCGCTCCTTCGTTCTCTACAAACTGCGGATGCAAAACCTTGATCGCGACCGGACGGTCCATCAACAAGTGGCGCGCACGATAAACCGTACCCATACCGCCTTCGCCGAGACGTTCTTCGAGGTGGTACTTGTTGTCGATGGTTCGATCGATGAGGGGGTCGTTTTGTGTTTGCAATCAATCACCACTGGTGGCAGTCAAACGCTCGTGCATCACCAGGTCGACCTCGCCATTTTTCTCCATCGAGGTCTCTGACTGCAAACGGTTTTCGTAGGCAGCGCGGACGAACGACGCAAACAACGGGTGGGCATTGAGCGGTTTCGATTTGTATTCGGGATGAAATTGACAACCGACAAACCACGGATGGACCTCGCGCGGTAACTCGATCATCTCCACAAACTTGCCATCGGGCGATACGCCGCTAAACACGAGTCCATCGCGCTCGAGTCGCTGCTGGTATGCAGGATTGAATTCGTAACGATGACGATGTCGTTCGCTGATCTCTTCAGCGCCGCGATAGATCTCGCGTACTAGTGAACCAGGCGCGAGCCGGCACGGCCACGCGCCAAGACGCATCGTCCCACCCAATTCTTCAACACCGACCAGATCGCGCAACTTGAAGATGATCGGATGCGGCGTGTCGACATCGAATTCGGTTGAATCGGCGTCTTTGAGTTCGCAAACGTTGCGCGCGTATTCGAGACAGGCCGTTTGCATGCCGAGGCAAATGCCGAAATAGGGCGTCTTTGTTTTGCGAGCGTAGCAGATCGCGCGGATCATTCCCGCAACACCTCGTTTGCCAAAGCCGCCGGGAACGAGGATCGCGTCGAAGTCACGCAAGCGATCTTCATAGTCGTCGTCCATCAACTCTTCCGACTCGATCCACTTAACATCGACGCGCAGGTTGTTAGCCACGCCGCCGTGCGTCAACGCTTCACGCAAAGATTTGTAGGAGTCTTCAAGTTCGACATACTTGCCGACGATCGCGATCGACGCTTCACCGCCGGAAGGATCGCGAATCGTCGCCACCAGATTGCGCCATTCGGCCAGATCGGCTTGCGGAGCCTGACCGTGCAAACCGAGTTGCATCACGATCAAGTCGTCGAGCCCCTGCTCGTGAAACGCCAGCGGCACGTCGTAGATCGTGTCCACGTCCTGTGCACTGATCACGGCCGACTCTTTCACGTTACAGAAGAGTGCGATCTTGCCGCGCAGATCGCGTGACAAGGGCTTTTCTGAACGGCACAAGAGGATGTCAGGCGCGATACCAATCTCGCGCAGGTCACGCACCGAGTGTTGCGTGGGTTTTGTTTTCAGTTCACCCGCCGCGGCGATGTAAGGCACGAGCGTGACGTGAATGAAGAGCGCGTTGCCCGCACCTTCTTCGTTACCCATTTGGCGGATGGCTTCGAGAAACGGAAGCGATTCGATGTCGCCGACTGTGCCGCCGATTTCGACAATCACAACGTCGGGCTGATCTTTTTCCGCTACTTTGCGCACGGCTTCTTTGATCTCGTTA
>DATNJO010000602.1:0-4434 GCA_035603895.1 Pyrinomonadaceae bacterium | reverse complement strand
GGCGAGCCGCCCGCGCTCCGAATTGGCCCAGGAACAACCATGCACGGAGCGTTTAACGCTGCCGACCACGACAGAACCAAACATATTCAATGACGAACAGGAGATCTATCTCGGCGAAGCCGTCGCCGAGCATATCCAACGTGACTATCGCGTCATTGAAGATCCCGAGATCACGGCTTATCTCACCGCCATCGGCGCGCGTTTGACGAAGCACCTACCGCTTAACAAACTCAAGTTTCAATTCTTTTTAGTTGACCTGCCGGACGCTAACGCGTTCGTGATCCCGGGCGGACGCATTTACGTCGCCCGAAAGCTCGTCGCCGCGGCGCAAAGTGAAGACGAACTCGCCGGCGTGATCGCGCACGAGTTGGGCCATCTCGTGGCACATCAGGGAGCGATAGACACCACTCGCAACTTCAAGGAAGTGCTGGGCGTCACGTCTGTCGGCGACCGCCGCGACGTGTTTGATAAGTACAACCAACTGATCGAGAACATCAATCGAAAGCCCGGCTCTTTCAAACCAAACGATCGGGAGAAAGGCCAGCTCTTCGCCGATCAGGCCGGTATGTATGCGTTCGTTGCCGCCGGTTACGAAGCCGCGGCGATGGCCCGATTCTGGGATCGCATCGTCGGCACGCAGGGAAAGAAGGGTAACTGGTTTACGGATCTCTTCGGCACGACTCGGCCGGAACAAAAACGATTGCGCGAGATGAGTAAAGCGGCTGATTTGTTGCCGGCGTCTTGCCGTCAACAGAGTGCGGCCGGCCAGTCAGAAGCGTTTGCGCAGTGGCGCTCGAAGGTAATCATTTACAGTGGGCTCGGACGAAGAGAATTACTGCACGGCGTGATCGCCAGGAAACAACTCTCGCCGCCTTTGCTCAACGAGATTGCCCATTTGCGTTTCAGTCCCGACGGAAATTACGTCCTGGCCCAGGACGACGGCGGCATCAACGTACTCACACGCGAACCGTTTGCGCCGTTGTTTAGGATCGACAGGCAGTTTGACACTTACTTCGCGAGCTTCAGTCCTGATTCAAAAGAGATCGTTTTCTACACCGACAATCTCCGCGTGGAGCGATGGAGCATTGCAGAGGCGCGGCAGATCGAGGCGAAAGAAGTCGTAATGCTGAAAGGTTGTTTGCAGACCGCGCTTTCTCCCGATGGGAAATTGCTCGCGTGTTTGGATCCCTCGTTTGAGTTGAGCCTCGTGCGCGTCGAAACAGGAGAAGTCGCGTGGCACAAGAAAGACTTCTACGCGCCCGATTATTGGCAGTATCTGGCGATCCTGTCGACGTTGCGTCTGTATGGCGGCGACGTTAGCGATGTAAGCATGCGTCTGCTCAACATGAAGTTCTCGCCAGATGGACGTTACTTTGCCGCGGGCTATTACGGACCGATGCAATTCGGCCGAAACTTCCGTGGCGAGGTCGGCGAAGTGATCGACACAACTACGCTGACTAAAGTATCGATTCCCGATTCGATCAAGCGCTCGCTCGCGGATGGCTTTGCTTTTATCGGTAATGATCGGATAGCGGGCATCAATCGTGACAACGTGAAGAAGTCGGCGATCTTGAAGTTTCCTTCCGGTGAGGTTGTTACTGAGATCGAGCTGTGGCGCAAGGGAATGACGGGCGCGACGCAGGGCGACTACCTGTTGATTCGGCCAATCAAGGACTACGCGTTGGGTGTGATGGACCTCAACACGAAGACGATCGCGAAGGTTAACGAGCGTGCGGCGCTCGATATTTACGACAAGTTCTTCGTTGCGGAAATGCGTAATGGTCAGGTTGGTTTGTATCGCATGGAAAAGAACGAGCTCGTAGGTACAGCGGTTTTGACGAATGCATCGCTCGGGCGTTTGCGCGTTGCGGAAGTTTCGCCTGACTTGCAGTGGCTCGCGTTGTCGGGACGTACACGCGGCGGTGTTTGGAATCTCGGCAAGGGTGAAGGCGTGTTGGCTTTGCGCAACTTCCAGGGTGGTCACGTCAACGATGATGGTTTCTTCTTTGGCGACTTTCCTAAAACGGATGAAGTCGAACGCAACATTGCCAAGTTTAACTTGAGCAATGGCGAAGCGGTCAGTGGTCCAAAGATCGAGAGCAATAGTTCGTATCAGTACGGACCATACCTGTACACGATCAAACCCGCGAAGCCCACAAAGAACTCGGGGTCAGACGAAGAGAAGATCGATCCGAGCTTGTACCGCCGCAACGTAATCGTCGAAATGTTTGACGCGCGCACGATGCAATCGCTCTGGTCGAAGCCTTTTCCGAAAGAGGCACCGCGAACGTGGATCGCGCCGGGACATGGTACGGTAGCCGTGGTTTGGGATGTCGGCACTGACGCGGCAAAGTCGGAGATCAATGCCGATCCGCGTCTCACGCAACTCCTGGCCAAAATGAAGGAGAAGCAGGGCGACTATTTTCTGAAGATTCTCGACGCGCAGAGTGGAAATGAAATCGGTAAGCTGCTGATCGAAACGGGCAAGGGATCGTTTCGCATTGACAACATCCTTCCAGCCGGCGACTCCGTGATTATTGCTGATACGGAAAATCGCGTGCTGGTCTACTCGCTGGCGACGGGCGAACAGAAAGGACGTGTGTTTGGCGGTTACGCAACGGTTTCGCCGGTCTCGAAACTCCTGTGTGTAGAGAACGAGACCGGCAAGATCGCCGTCTACGATCTCGAGACGATGGAGAAGCGTGATGAGTTTAGCTTCTCGAGTCCGATCTCGATGTTGCGTTTCAGTCGCGACGGCAGCTGCTTGTTTGTTCTTACGATCGCGCAGACCGTCTATATTCTCGACGTCTCAACGCTGTCGAAGAAGTAGCATCCCCCTTTTGTGCTTCTTTTTGGCTTAACCTGCGTTTAGCAGTTTCGCGTTCAAGTGAATCTCCGTGCCGGCGAGCGCTTTGGAAACCGGACAGCCTTCTTTCGCGCCCTTGGCATAATTTTGAAACGCTGCGTCATCGATGCCGGGAACCTCGGCTTCGGTATCGAGGTCGATCTTCGTGATTGAAAACGCGTCGCCTACTTTCTCAAGCGTAACCCGTGCTTCGGTATGAATGCGTGTCGGCGTGATGCCGTCGCGCGACATCGCCGCGGTCATCGCCATCGTGAGACAACCCGCGTGCGCGGCGCCGATCAACTCCTCAGGATTCGTCGCTGATTCGCCTTCTTCAAAACGAGACTTGAAAGAATAAGGACCTTCAAACGCTCCGCTCCCAACCTTCAGTCGTCCTTCACCTTCCCTGAGATTACCCTTCCAGTCAGCTTCTGCTTTACGTGTTGGCATAGTTTCCTTTCCTTGTTTTGGATTTATGGAAACGTATCATAAGCACGTGGCCACAGACGAACACAGAAAAACACGGAAACTACGCAAGTTGATAGATGCCGATTCCTTGTTCGCGGCCCTGTACGAGTACGTTGCCCATCGGGATGGCTTCGGTTGGATCTTCTTCCAACGACTGCCAGACGTTTTCGGAAATGAGCAAGCGCGACTGAAACTTTTTGTTCAGCTTCTCGATTCGCGAAGCCAGATTCACCACGTCGCCGATAACTGTGTATTCCTTCCGTAGCGACGAGCCGATACTTCCCGTCACTGCTTCACCCGAATGAAGCCCGATCCCAACCGTCGTCGGCAAAACATTTCCTGACGCCACTTCTTCTTCAACACGCATCAGGATCTCGCGGGCGGCGGCAACGCCGTTGAGACAATCACCACCCTCCGAAAGCGGCGCGCCAAAGACAGCCATAAAGCCATCGCCGAGAAACTTGTTGATGACGCCGTGATGCCGATTCACGATTTCGATCATGAACTCAAACAGCGACTCCAGGTAACTCACAACCTCTTCCGGCGAACGCTTCTCGGCGAAGCTCGTAAAGTTTCGGATGTCGAGAAACATCACGCACACCTCGCGTTTCTCGCTGCGCAGATCCGGCTTCAACGTTAGCAACTTGTTCATAACGATCGGCGAGACGTACTCGCCAAAGGTCCGGCTGATGCGGTTGCGCTCTTCAACCATTTCGAATGAGTTGAGTATGCGTTTCTTGATTTGCCTCGTGACCAGACCAGCCGCGACACCAGTCAGCAACAACAGAAAACCTTTAAAGATGTGCGGCGGTGGACTCACGAGGATCGGTTCCACACTCGAAACGAAACCGGTCTTATGGATATAGACCAGCGACACGAACCAATACTGAATCGCAGCCACGGCTCCGGTGAACACGGACAGCTTGAAGTCGAGTCGCAGCGTTGAGAGCACGATCAACAGCGGGTACATGAAAGGCGCCGGAGTCAGCAATGCGTAAGCCGGTCCGACGTACTGTGCGGTAACCAACAGTGCGGCAAGCGGAATGGATGTTTCGACGAGCGCACTCAAATACGGCAGCAGCGGAGAAGCCTTTCGCTGCTCCTTGATGCGCCGGTCGATC
>DATNJO010000601.1:0-3385 GCA_035603895.1 Pyrinomonadaceae bacterium | reverse complement strand
GATAGCGTCAAGCTTAATCGTGAGGTTCTGCTCCGCGTATTCGACTTCCGGCAGCGCACTGTACTGCGCCACGGTTTCGGCGGCATCGGCATTGTCGAGGTCGTCGATGGCTTCCAGACCGGGGTCACTCTCGATCCTGTCTTCGACACGATCGCTGAAACTATCAACCAACTCCTCGATCCGTTCCTGGCTCACGCCGGGTTTGAACTTCACCAGCAATTCCGGCCGGCCACCCCGGCTTTCCGCGAGCGCCATATCTTCAGCCGTAGTGGCGCGCTTCTTGTCAGCGGCAGGAACGACGCGTGGTACGTGCGATTTCCAATCGTTACGCCATTTGTTCAACTGACCGGCGAAAGCTGCGATGAGAACGAGAACGATTGCGAGCGCGAGGTGGATTAAGAAGTTATTGCGGTTCATTGCGGTACCTCAAAACCTGTAATAGGTCTTAATAGGTCCTATAGGACCTATACCCGATAATTCTTTCCCTTGAAGCCAAAAAGGCGCACCTGATTTTTGTCAGCGCGGTATTCGTAATTTTTGCCGTTTGCGTCGAGCCGGATACGCCAGCCGCTCGTGATCATCTGGCCGCTCATCTCGTCGTCTTCGGCGGCGCCGAGAGCCATATCCGGAAAGTCAGCGTCTTCGACTGATTCCTTGATTGTGCTGGCGTCGACGTTAAGCCGCTGCGCCAGGTCCTTCCGAGCTTTTTCCACTGCGTCTTCTTTGCTGAGTGACATACGATTCAAACGACGGTCCGAGTTTCTTTGTTCCAGAATGTAGCCATTTTGAGCCTGTCAAAGGCTGCGGTCAATGCGCGCGCGTCAATTGAGATCGCCGAAACGGTATTGGAGGAGGGCAGCGGCTGTGATGGCGGCCGTTTCGGCGCGAAGGATGCGGCCACCGAGGGTGACGATTTGCGCACCGGCGGCGCGCGCCTGCTCGAGTTCTTCATCCGACCAACCGCCTTCAGAGCCGATGATTGCGGTAACTGAATCCGTGTCAATTTGTGTTAGTCCGTGGCCACTTTTTTCGGAGAACAGTAAACACGGATTTGACGGACTAAGCACGGATTCAAACGGACTTGGGTTTTCGATTGTTGGGACGACCGCTCTTCCTGACTGCTTCGCTGCTTCCAAAGCGATCCTTTGCCAACGCACGACACGCTTGCTCGCATCGCTTTCATCGCGCAACTTGATGTCCGCATAACGAGTGGTCAGCGGAACGATTTTTGTGACACCGAGCTCCGTTGCCTTCTGCACGACGAGATCGAACTTCTCACCTTTCAACAACGCGACTGCAAGCGTGATTTGCAACGGCGACTCAGGCCGCGCGGGTTCGATCTCTTCATCAAGATCGAGTTCCGCAAACTCGCGTCGCGCCTGGGCCACCCGAGCGCGAAACTCTTTTCCCACACCATCAAAAACCGAAACCTCCTCGCCGGTTTTCAAACGCAGCACTTCACGCAGATGCCGCGCTTCATCAGCCGTCAACGTCACGGTGCGTTTACTGAAATCGAACGCGCTCGGAGGCGCAAAGAAACGGCGACGCGTCATCTCTCAAACAATAATCGCAACCCACTCACCATCGCGCGCGATCTCTACATCAGTGATTGCCAATTGGGCCAGTTGCTCGACGATGCCTTCGATCTGTGTTTCCAAAATCCCGCTCAACACCAATCGTCCGCAACTCAGAGCAACGAGCGTCGGCAGCATCGGCGCGATGACATCCGCGGTCAGGTTCGCGCAAATAAAATCCGCGGAACTGGTTTCTTCATTTACCGAGCCAATGTGAAAACTAATGCGGTCCGCAACGCCATTCGCCACCGCATTCTCACGCGCGATCTGGATCGCGTCGGCGTCAGTGTCACACGCTTCAACATGCACTCCCGGCGCGCACGCCGCCGCCGCGATCGCCAGAATACCCGTGCCCGTGCCAACGTCGAGAAAACTGCCGCCTTCGAAATAACTTTGCATCGCCGCGAGACAGAGCCGCGTCGTTTCGTGAGTGCCCGTACCAAACGCCATTCCAGGTTCGATACGAATCACACAACGATCCGGCGCATCATCAATCTCAGACCACGGCGGCGCGACGATAAAACGTCCTACTTGAACCGGCTGCCAATTTTTCTTCCATTCCTCAAGCCAGTCGCGTTGCTCAACCTCACGCACATTCATGTCGCGCACAGAAGACGACGGCAATTGATAGATCCGCAACGCTTCAAACAACTCATTTCTTATCCGCTCCCGATCCGGAACGCCTTCAAAATAACCTGTGATCCGCCCCTCATTGTTTAAATCCCCGCTCCGTTCGGTCCCGCTAGCGCCGGCTTCCATCAACGCATACTCCACCGCCTCGACCGCCGGTTGCTCAACATCAACATCCAACGCGTACCACTGTTCTTTCATTGGACTCCAAACTCATCCAACAAGTGCGGACTGTTTCGCCAGTCTTCCTCGACCTTCACAAACAACTCGAGATGCACGCGATGGCCCATCAATTCTTCAATATCACGACGCGCGCGAATGCCGATCTCTTTCAAACGACTCGCGCCACGCCCGATGACGATCTTCTTCTGCGACGTACGTTCCACCACGATCACGCAATTGATTCGCGTGAAGTCTTCGCGCACCTCTTCGAATCGTTCCGTCACTACCGCAGTCACGTACGGAATCTCATCTGCAGTCGCGTGCAAAACTTTTTCGCGCACGATCTCCGCAACCAGCGAGCGCAACGTTTGATCGGTCAGCTCGTCTTCACCAAAGATCGGCTCGCCTTCTGGCAGATGACGCATACAGCTCTCGATCAAAACATCTGTCATCTCATTCTTGAGCGCCGAGATCGGAATGATCTCGCGCCACTCGTACTCGTTGCGATACCAATCCATCAACGGCAGCAGCGCGCCTTTGTCTTCGAGTTTGTCGATCTTGTTGAGCAGGAGGAGCGCGGGTTTCTCGGAACGCTTCACGAGGTCGAGAACGAAACGATCGCCGTTGCCGGTGGACACAGACGCATCGCGAATCAGACAGACGAGATCGACGCCCAACAGTGCGTCCTGAACAGCGGCCATCATGCGCCGGTTGAGTTCGTAACCGGGCTGATGCACGCCGGGCGTGTCCACCAAAACGATCTGTCCTTCGGGTTTGGTGATTACGCCCTGAATGCGGAAACGCGTCGTTTGCGGTTTGTCTGAAACGGCCGCGATTTTCTGCCCGACGAGCCGGTTCAGCAACGTTGATTTACCGGCGTTTGGCCGCCCAATCAACGCGACGTAGCCAGCGTGTGATGTTCGCTCCGTGCTCAACTCTTCTCCGCGAAGATCTGGACCAGATTGATCAGTGTTTCGGTCGACTTCTCCAATCCGCGGCGCGAATTGAATTCCAGCTTG
>DATNJO010000600.1:0-6880 GCA_035603895.1 Pyrinomonadaceae bacterium | reverse complement strand
CAGAAACAAATACGACTACAGGAAGCACGCCGTTTGATGCTTGGCGAAGACCTGGACGCAGCAAGCGCGGGATTTCGCGTGGGCTATGAGGATCCGTCATACTTCAGCCGCGACTATAAGAAGCTCTTCGGCTCGCCGCCTCAACGCGATATCGTAAGCCTGCGGAGTCGACTCGACGCGGTGTAGATTAGAATGAGAGCTGGTCCAATCAGCTTATTGTATATACAAACATCCACTTCCTTACCTGGCGACGTTCGAAGCTGAAGTCTTAAGCAAGCGCGCGAGTATTCCTGGTGTGCGCGAAAGGAAACGCGATTTCCACCGCACACAAAAAAGGCGGCCACGAAGGGCCGCCCCTAT
Organism: Pyrinomonadaceae bacterium; assembly: GCA_035603895.1. GTDB lineage: Bacteria > Acidobacteriota > Blastocatellia > Pyrinomonadales > Pyrinomonadaceae > PSRF01. Next base: position 6,520 of record DATNJO010000600.1, on the reverse strand, counting down.
AACCAATTCCCGTTTCTAAAAGACCTACCGATCCAGAAACGCGTCGAGTTTGAGCAAGGTGCGCAACGCTACATTCGCGCCATTAACTATGTCGGTGGGGCGACTGTATTCCTCGGGCGTGTGGCTTATGCCTCCCTGGCTCGGAATAAAGATCATCCCCATCGGTGCTATGCGCGCGATGGCCTGCGCATCGTGTCCGGCGCCGCTACGTAGCACCTTGCTAGTCAACCCCAATTCAACTGCCGCATCGAAGATCAATTGACGAACCCGTGCATCAGTGAGCGCCGGAACCTGTACGCTCGTTTGCTTGAAAGTGATAGTAGCCCCTACTGCCGCTGTAATCTGTTTCCCGGCGTTGACTATTTCCTGATAGAGATTTTCAATTCTGGCCGGCTCGAGATCGCGAAGGTCGAGGCTCAAGATTACTTTACCCGGAATCACATTAGGCGCTCCCGGCAACACGCGGATTCGTCCGACCGTGCCCACCTGAAGTCCCGGGGTATTCCTCACGATACGGTTCACAGCCTCAATAAACCTGGCGGCGATAACAAGAGCATCCTTGCGCCCATTCATGGGAGTTGTGCCGGCATGATTACTAAAGCCGTCGATCGTCACCTCCCAACGATTGACTCCAACAATCCCTTCAACTATGCCAATGTCGATACATTCATTCTCCAGCACCGGTCCTTGTTCAATGTGATATTCGAGATACACCGCAATGTCACCGGGTCGACGTCGCGCAGTCTCCAAGTCGTGCGGGTTACCACCGATGTATTCGATTCCTTCCCTGATCGTCTTTCCGCTTTGACTCGGCAGGTCCAAATCCCTGTTCGACAGATCGCCACAAATTGCGCGACTGCCAAACAGACCTTCTTCTTCATTCTGAAACACAATCACTTCCAAAGGGTGTCGCGTTGAGAGCTTGCGTTCGGCTAACACTTGCGCAACTTCGATCGCACTAATCACGCCGACCGTGCCATCGTAAATGCCTCCCTCCGGCACCGAATCGATGTGAGAGCCCGTAAGAAGCGTTGGCAATTTTGCGTTGGCTCCCTCACGTCTGCCGACAATATTTCCGGCAGCGTCGATACTGGTTTCAAGTCCGGCTGCACGCATGAGTTCCACGACGTACGCTCGACCTTGCACGTCAGCGCTACTGTAAGCGATGCGATTAATACCTCCCTGCGGACTCCTGCCAATCTTCGCCATCGCTTGCAAACGCTCAAGGATGCGACCACCGTCGCTCACGAGTTGGGGGTCCATCACGGCAGCAGCTCCGATACCCAACGTGTCTGGTTTGTCCAACATCGTTACGACGGAGCCTGCGCCAGTACTAATATCGCTGTAACTCATAGATCCTCCCTCACATTAATGGCTGTGCTGAGGACGAAGGATGATGATCCGCTGGGTCCAGAGGTCGAACATCTCTTCCCTGACCCGGGCGCGACGATGATTGTCGTCAATACCGTTCTCTTCAATCAGCTCCTTCAAAGATTTCTTACCGTCAGCATCCATGAGAATCGAGAAAACGTCCGGGCTAACTTCAATTACGGTCCGCGCAAAGAAGTGACTCATCGTGCCTTCAATTTCAAAGACACTGTTTACTCCGCCACCCTCAGTCTGACCTTTCCTTTTCACGAGTCGCCTGCTGTTTGGAAGACCAGGCGCGAGTGTCTCCAGGGCCGCATGACCCGAATCAATCTCCTTCTTACGTGCAAGATAATCGCCAATCACAAGGTAGTGGAGGCCGGTGGTCAGATAACAGACAATCGCATCTTCAACCGAATCGACAATCGGCTCCGCGTTGTTGTTGAACGATGTGTTGAGAAGAATCGGCACGCCGGTGAGCTTTTGAAACTCGTTGATTAAAGCCCAGTACTTCGGATTTGTTTGGCGCGAAACTGTTTGAATGCGCGCGGTACCGTCGATGTGCGTTATCGCTCCCAGCAACTCCCTGAACTGCTCGCGCACGTTCAGGACGAAGATCATGAAGGGATACTCAGCACGCGTTGAAGGTACCTCGAAATAATCAGCCAGGCTCTCTTCGAGCACTGATGGTGCGAAAGGTCGATATTCCTCTCGCTTCTTCACCATCTGGTTGATCTGTAGTTTGTTCGAAGCTGGCCGTGGATCGGCGAGGATGCTGCGATTGCCTAACGCTCTTGGACCAAATTCCGATCGCCCCTGGACCCATCCGACCACAGAGCCTTCCCCCAGCAGTTGCGCCGTCCTGACCGTGATGTCGTCGACTTTTTCAAACGAGAGAAAGTCACCCCACCGGCTCAAGACAGTTTCGATTTCATCTGCTGGTCTGGTTCCGTTCCCCACCTCGGTCCCATAGAAGAGGTGTTGAAGTTTTTGTGGTCGATGTGCGGACGACTCATCGTAGAAAACTGAGATAGCAGCTCCGAGGGCGCTGCCCGCGTCGTGTGCGGCGGGCTGCACGAACACGTCATCGAACAGATCTGAATAAAGAATCTTGCCGTTGAGAGTGCAGTTGTGCGCTACGCCGCCTGCGAAACACAGTCTCTTTTGTCTCGTCTCCTTTTGAAAATGGTTCAGAACGTGAAAGACGATTTTTTCCAGTGTGACCTGAAGAGCAGCAGCGAGATCTTTATGAGTTTCATTGAATGGTTCGCCTTTGCGGCGCGCTTTGTCTACGATGCCTGTCTCGATCAGACGCATCATGATCATGTTGGGATCGAGGATTTGATAATTTCCCGCGGGCAACAGCCGGTAGAATTTTTCAAAGAGCCGTCCATACTTCTCGGGGTTACCATACGGCGCAAGGCCCATTACCTTGTACTCGTCGAAACGGGAGTAACCGAGCAACGCGATCATGTCCGTATAAAAGTTGCCGAGAGATTGTTCGAGCCCGTATTCCCAGATCTTCGTCATCTTGTTGCCGTCGACGCTTAACACCATTCCGGAGAGATTGTCGCCGTCGCCATCCAGCACGAGGATGAGACTGCTGTCATAGCCCGATGGCGCGTATGCGCTCCACGCGTGGGCCACATGATGGCGACAGAACCGGATTTTCTGTGTAACGTCGATGTCAAATTCACGAGCGAAGAGATAAGCAAGATAGCTGCGACCGTTAACCGGCCCCTTGAGACGAGCGTTCGCCAGGAAGTTCCGCTTGGCTATGATGTCCATGATATGTTCAGCGCAGTTGATGGCAATGTAATCAACATCCGCCAGAGTCATACGGTTTTCATTAAGACAATACTTAATGGCGCTGACTGGAAAGCAGTTGGTGTGCTTGATCCGGTTCAGTCGTTCTTCTTCGATTGCGGAAAGGACCTGAGCATCACGCAAGAGAAGTGCGGCGCTATCGTGCATCGCAAAACCGATGCGATTGTCTTCATGGTCACGTTTTGGACCACCGTGTACACCTAGAACGATCATGTTGAGCTCCCATCAAAGAGACGTCGCATCGATAAACTCACTTAACTGTTGGGAGATTGTTTGCAGCAGATGGTCGTGCTCTGAGTGCAGGAAAAAATGGTCGCCGGCAAACATCTGCCGCTGAAATGAAGAGGTGGTTTGTTCACGCCACGCGGAGATCATTTCCAGTGGTTCTGCCAGATCCTGCCAACCGCCAAAAGCAGAAATCGGACAGCTAAGGGGAGCTTCAACCGAATAGTTGTAAGTCTGGATCATCTGCAAATCAGCGCGGATAATCGGGAGAAAGAATTCCATTGCCAGCGACTCGAGTATCTCTGAGGGAGTCCCGTTGAGCTCGCGTAACCGGCCGATCAGATTGCCGGTCGGTAGATCGTAACTGCGGTCGCGGGTGTGCGAGAGTTGTGGGGCGCGACATCCGGAGACGAAAAGATGGAGTGGTAACGGCAGTCCTTCGCGTCGGAAAGCGCGGGCCACCTCGAACGCGACAGTTGCACCGACACTGTGTCCAAACAGTGCGTACGGTTTGTCAACGTGCGGTGAGAGCTCGGCGGTCAGAACTTCGGCCAGAGCCAAAAGATCGGTAAAAGGTTTTTCCCGTGCACGCTTCCCGCGCCCAGGCAAGTGTACTGGGCTGACTTCTATCTCGTTTGGTAGTTCCTGCTGCCAGGCGTGAAAAATTTGCGCTGAACTGCCCGCATAAGGAAAACAAAACAGACGAATCCGGGATGCACTTTCCGACTCCGGTAGAACCCATGCGTCCAAGCGGGTGCAAGCAGTCATGATTCACACCACATTGAAGGGTGTGGTGGTCGGTTCGCTCAGCGAGTGATGTGCCAACTCGAGTGTGTCCAACACTCTCGTCAGGGCTTCGCATGACCGGTAATGCTCGGGCCAGAGACTATCGCGCAAGGTCCTGGCTTCGGTTATTAACTCCACCAGCAGGTAAGACGCCTCCGCTCGCGCTGTTTCATTACTCAGATAGTTTCGAATCGCTTCCTCTGTCTTCACGATTTGATCCAGAGCCAGGAGCAGCGAGTCGACCAGCTCCATGTCAGGCGATGCGAGATGTATGATGGTGCTGGTGTGTTTGTATTCGATTGCTAGTCCGCGCAGCACTTGATTGAGAATGCTACCGGCCGTATCAGACGCAATCGTCATCGATCGGAACGTTTCTTTCGGCTCTAACACTGCTGCCTCCTTTCAACCGCGAACCTGCGCCCTGGCTTTAGGCTTACGCCTGCTTCACAGGCTCAGCTCACGAGCTTCCTTTACTGAACGCTTGAACTCGCCGGCTGTAATTTTGGTGTTGAGTTGAGCGATGCGATCCGTGCCGCCGTCAATGGCCGGCGCTTTCGTGATGCTGTGTTTGTCGACAGTGAGATGAGCCTGGTAGCTGATGGTCGTCAGCAGAATCCTGACACGTTCAGCGTCTCCTATGTCACGTTCGAAAATTCCAATCAGGCTCTTGAAAGGGCCATAATCAATCATCACTGGATCGCCACACTTAAACTCTTCGCCAACACGCACCAGCCCGTCTGTATCCATGCGCAACTGAATAATCGAAATTATTTTGTCGTCAATGCGCGCAAGAGAATCGCCAAAATGAACGATGCTGTGCACACCACGCGTGAAGGTCACGCGGTGCAAACAACATTGCGGATCGAAACGGGCGAAAACATAACGAGGAAACAAGGGCTTGAACGAATAATCGGACCCTTGCCTTCGCCGCCGACGACGATCTTTGAACTTTGGCGTGAACGCTTCGATGTTCCAGGCTCTTAAGTTAGTCTCAGCCCTTTGTTCCTGCTTCGGTTTTGTGAGAACGGCATACCAAGACACCAATCCCTGGCTTGTTTCCAGACTCATCAGAGACTCCTTCCCTAAACGGTTTCGGTTAAAAAACAGATTGAAAAGTGAAACCGAATGAAGGCTCCTAATGCGGAGCTGGAAAACCACAGTGCTGAATTTTTTTAAGCGTTGAGTGGTGAGAGTGCGACGTGAATTTTGTGATTACCATAGCAGCAACTCCTCCAATAAACTGTTTTATTTGCCAGATTTACGGTTGAGTAATGCCGCTGCGCTGCGCTATGATACGCGCCGGTAAGCAATGCATCCTCTGCGCAAGCAGCGGCTGTATTGATCCTGGGCTCCCTGTTACTGACCGGTAACGAGGGAGCCAACTTATTTACGCGTTCTCACCGCATGGGAGAACACAACGCTGGGCCTGTGGAAGGTTTTGATCTAGAAATCTTTTTTGAGGCAACGCGACTTGAGGTAATGCAGAACATCCCGTTAAAAATCACAACTGTCGTGAGGTCGAATAGAGGATTCATGTCCCACGTAAAAGCAAAAAAGAAATTCTAAATTACATCTAGTTCAGAGCAAAAATCCGATAGTTCAGAGCAAAAATCATACTCCCTTTCGTGCATTTGTCAATTCCAAATTACCCAAAACGAAAGCCTGAAATGAAACACAATCTGTTTACAACACTGCCCTTAAAGACACATTGAACCAACTCATTGCAGTCCGCACTTTGTTACTACTCACGCAGCGCTCTGACCGGGTCGAGCTGCGATGCACGACGCGCCGGAAGATAACTTGCCAATAACGCTGTCAAGAATAAAACCGCGGTAACAACTACAAAGATCAAAGGATCAGCAGGACTCACGCCAAAGAGCAAACTCGAGAACAAGCGGATTATCACAGCCGATATTGCGACTCCCGCCACGACCCCAATCAAGATCAACTTCAAACTCTGACCGAGAATCAATTTCAGTACATCTATTTGCTGCGCTCCCAACGCTGTTCTGATTCCGATTTCCTGCGTGCGTTGTGTGATCGAGTAAGAAAGAACTCCGTAGATGCCGAGCAGTGCCAGCAACAGAGCCACGCCGCCAAGCACCGTCAGCAGTATCATCGAAACTTGCCGTGGAGCGACGGCATCCGCGACCAGATCTCCCATGGGCATGATATGTGAAACGGGCTGATCGCGATCCACCGCATAGATCGCACTGCGTACAGCAGTTGCAATCGCAGTGGGCTCGCCGTTCGTACGCACGACCAGTCCGATTAACGGCTGTGGTTCCTGCAAATACGGCCGGTACATCTCCGG
>DATNJO010000599.1:0-7254 GCA_035603895.1 Pyrinomonadaceae bacterium | reverse complement strand
TGCCACCCATCGTTAGAAAAGTACGAGAATGGTCACGGCTACCTGCTTCCGCTGAAGGAATATGGCGCGGCTGATGAATTAGCGATCAGAGTCACCGTAACTTACACCATCTCTCGAGAACGTCCATTCTCGTGGACCATGCCTTGTCTGTCCAACACTTTTACGGGTGACATCTTCTACCCCGACACGTTGGAAATCTTTGTGGATTTGTTTGGACTGGACGAGAGCCTGCTAAAGCAGAAAGCGGACTTGAAACCTGAGAATGGGATTTACAAGTTCAGGATCGAACATAAAGACTGGTTGCTACCCGACGATGGTTTCAGTTTCTACTTTCGGCCGAAGCCACCGGCTCAACAGCCGGCAGCGGAATCTACAGCATCCGCAGCAGCGGCGGAGATTCCGACAATGCCGGAGCAACAAAAAGTGTGAGGTTCATTTGTTCCAGCCAAGAACCTGGTCCAGTTTCCTCGCAACGATCGGGTGATAGCCGGATCGCGCTTTCGGATAGACGTTTCGCGCCCACGTCTTACCGAAGTCCGTCTTGGCTAATTCCTCGTAAAGTGGCTTGATTAGTTTTTCCCTGCCCACAGAAACCAGAAACTCTTCCAATCGATCATCCGTCTGACGATAGCCGCTGCGAATACTCAGCAACAGCCACTGATGAACGATCTCGCTGTTCTTTGATGATGTTAGCTGAAACTGGTGGTCAAGCTCGCGTAGCTTCTCCTGATCCAGATTGTGCGGAAGACTGGTCAAGAAATGTAACCACTCGTGCACGGTCCATGAAGACGCATTCAAATCTGTGATCGACTTGCGTCCCTCCAGCCACAAACGCGCCTCTGTTTCGATAACGCCAAACGCCTGAGACGAAGGTAAGGGAATCGACGGTGGAATGCCGGGCGCATGGAGCCACTGATCAACCGGGATACTCTCCGCCAGCTTCGAATTCTGCGCAAACAGATTCTGTTTCAAGTAATCGACGAATTCGCGTGTGGTAATACTCTGAAAAGCGAACCTGTCGAAGTATTCGCGAAGAAACTGATCGAAACGCGCGCGGCCGAAAGTTTTTTCCAGGTGCAGCAGAAAGAGCGCGCCCTTTTCATAGGGAATCCTGGTTAGGCACTCGTCCGGATCTTCTGCGTTACAACTTCCGTGCAATAGCTCTTTTTCATCCCCCAGGCGAGTGAACTCTTCTTTGAGCTCTTCTAAACCCAGCGACGCTTCCATGTCCGCACGCGGTTTGCCATAGATCTCTTCGATGAGACGGCGTTCGACGTACACGGAGAACCCTTCATTCAGCCAGATGTCGTTCCATGTCGCATTCGTAACCAGGTTTCCGGCCCACGAATGAGCAATCTCATGGGCGATCACGGAAACCAGACTCTTGTCGCCCGCCAGAATCGTCGGCGTTGCAAACGTCAATCGCGGATTCTCCATGCCTCCGACAGGGAAGCTGGGCGGTAAAACGAGTACGTCGTAGCGATCCCAGCGGTAAGGTCCGTACAAACGTTCGGCCTGCTCCATCATCGCTTCGAGATCGGAAAACTCAGCGGCTGCTGACTCGACGATAGATGGCTCCGCATAGACTCCGGTTCGCGGACCGATTGACCTGAAATTCAGATCGCCAACTGCAAGTGCTATTAAATAAGACGGAATCGGCTGAGGCATGTCGAAGGAATAGTGCCCATTGCCGAGAATCTGTGGATTGTTGGCAGCACCCATTACCGCCATCAGGTGTTCGGGGCATTTGATCGTTGCGCGAAAGGTCAGCCGGACCTGAGGTGAATCCTGAAGGGGAATCCAGCTACGGGCATTGATTGCTTGCGACTGAGTCAGCAGAAAAGCGTCCTTCTTTTCGGCTGTATGACGCGGCTCGAGCCATTGCAGCCCGCGCGCCTCCGGGCTGGTGGTGTATTCGATTCGGATGCGGTCGGCGCCGTCCGGCAATTCAACGCTCATCGGTGCGCCGAGAATCGGATCTTCTTCGCCAATTTCAAAACGCGCAGTTTGAAACGTTCCGTTCGCAGCCGCAGCCTCAACCTTGAGAATCTTCAGATCCAGCGTGTCGAGAACGACCTGCGACACTTCGCTGTTGAGGCGTTCGAGAAACAAAACAGCCGTACCCTTCAGGGTTCTTTCCTCGAAAGACACACTTAAGTCCAGGTCGATGTGCCGGACCCGGATGTCCTGGGGATTGGAAAACGAGTGCGGATCTCTTGCGGCCTGATCTTTGAAACGTTCTTCAAGGGCTGCAGGGGACCGCGATGTGTCAACTGGAAACGACATATTGGATAATCTAAAACGGCAGACCTAATTGATCAAGAAGCCTCTCTTGCTCTTTGCCGCTCGCAGTGATAGGTTGAGCCAAACAGTGACCCGGTTTATAGTTTTAATCTTTACAATAGACAAAGTGAGGATAATGAGATGCCCTTAGAAGCACTCGGAATGGTTGAGACCAAAGGATTCGTGGGCGCAGTAGAGGCCGCCGATGCGATGGTCAAAGCGGCGAATGTGCAACTGCTCGGCAAAGAGTACATCGGCGCAGGCTACGTCACGATCTTTGTGCGCGGCGACGTCGGCGCGGTCAAGGCCGCGACTGATGCGGGTGCGGCTGCGGCGCGAAGAGTCGGCGAACTGATCAGTGTCCATGTGATTCCGAGGCCGCACGCCGAGGTCGAACGCGTACTGCCCGTGAACGGAAGAACCGGTTTGAGCCCGGACGAGACTGCTTTGCAGGGCGGCGGCGCGCGCGGTCAACTCGGTCAGGGCGATCAAGGACGCTCGCTCAGTTCCGGCGCACGCGAGGCAAATAAAGAAAGGTCACGGTAAGGCATTGCCGATTTCCGATTGCCGATTTCCGATTTGAAAACTAGTTAGCTCTTTCAAATCGGCAATTGAAAATTGGCAATCGGCAATGGTTGGAGTTTGTCATGTCAGTCGACAAAGACTTAGTTTCCGTACAACAGGCGCGAGATTTAGTAGAAGCAGCGCATCGCGCGCAGGCCGAAGTGGCCCAGTTCGATCAGGCGAAGATCGATCGCATCTGTGAAGCCATGGCCAAAGCGGCGTTGCGCGAAGCGGCTCGGCTCGGCGCGATGGCCGTTGAGGAAACCGGGTACGGAGTTCCCGACGACAAGCGGGAGAAGAACCGTTTTGCCGCCGAAGATGTTTGGAATTACTTTCGTGGCCTGCGCACCAAGGGTGTCGTTTCCGAGTCGAAAGACGTTGTAGAGATTGCGAGTCCGCGTGGTGTGGTTGCCGGGATCATTCCTTCCACGAATCCAACCTCAACTGCGATTTTCAAAATCCTAATCGCGATCAAGTCGCGCAATACGGTCGTGCTGTCGCCGCATCCATCGGCCGCGAAATGTATCAACGAAACCGCGCGTGTGATGCGCGAAGCGGGCGTCAAAGAAGGTCTGCCTGCCGACGCGATCGGTTGCATGACGACGGCGACGATCGAAGGCACCGAGACTTTAATGAAGCACAAGCAGACGGCCGTGATTCTCGCGACCGGCGGCATCGGACTTGTGCGCGCTGCTTATTCGTCGGGCAAACCGGCGTTTGGCGTTGGTCCGGGCAATGTTCCGGTTTGTATCGAACGAAGCGCCGACGTGCCGAAAGCAGTGCAGGACATTTTGACTGGTAAGTGTTTCGACAACGGCACCATTTGCGCGTCGGAGCAGGCGGTGGTTTGCGACGCGCCGATCGAGCAGGCGGTTCGCGAGCAGTTCAAACTCCAGGGCGCGCATTTCCTGTCCGCGGCGGAAGCGGAGCAACTCGGCAAAATCGTGGCGACGCCGCAGCGTTCATTGAATCCAGCGATTGTCGGGAGGTCGGTTGAAACGATCGCGAAGATGGCCGGCTTGAACGTGCCGCCGGGAACGCGCTGTTTGATCGCGGACGTTGCGGGCGTGGGACGCGAGTACCCGCTGTCGATGGAAAAGCTGTCGCCGATTCTGGCTTTCTATGTGGCTGACGGATTGGCCCAGGCGGCAAAGCGCAGTCAGGAAGTGCTCGGTTACGGTGGTATGGGCCACACGGCGGGAATTCACACCCGCTCGCGCGAGGCAGCGGTGCAGTTTGGCGCCGAGATGCCCGCGTCGCGCATCACTGTGAACACGCCGACAACACACGGCGCGATCGGTTTTTCAACAGCCTTGCCGCCTTCGATGACGCTTGGTTGTGGTTCGTGGGGTGGCAACGTCACGTCAGACAACGTTTCGCCGTTACACTTGATGGACATAAAACGCGTTGCTTTCGAAACGCGGCCGGTGAAGAGCGCGCGCCCGGCGGTTGGCGTGCAGCCCGTGGCGAGTGCGCCGCAAGCGCAACCCGCAGCACCGGTGGTTGCCGGTGGCAAGATCGATCGGCAGGAGATCGCGGCGATCGTGGATCGTTTCCTGGCTGGCAAACGCGTTGAAGCGCCCGCTGCTTCGCCGTTGCCAAAGCCGGAGATCGAAGCTGAAGCTGGAAGCATGTACACCGCACCGGCGCCAGCACCGAAAGTTGTAGAACCGGTAGCTAAACCGGCGGCCCCGCAGTCGTCAACGAATGGCAACAAGACAGCCGTCGAGTTTGTCAGCGAAGACGACGTGAAGCGTGCGGTACAGAGGGGAGAAAAGATTTTTATAAATTCCAAAACCATAATTACTCCCGCTGCGCGCGACATCGGTGAACCAGCGGAGGTGTTTGCAAAGATCTAATGTTTCTGGCAAAGGTAGTAGGCACTGTCTGGTCCACCAAGAAGACGCCCGATCTCGAAGGCGTCCGGTTCCTCATCGTTCATCCTTACGATCTCGACAAAGAGCCAACGCGAAACATCGTCGTAGTCGCCGATCGACTCGGAGCCGGAACCGGTGAGATGGTGATGTGTGCCTACGGCAAAGCAGCCAGAACGGCGATCGGAAATCAGGACATGTCGATCGAGGCCGCCGTGGTCGGCATCGTCGATCGCGTGGACATCAACGAAACGCTCTCAAACGAGATGCGCGAAGCAGCAGACCGGCTTGCGCAGGAAAACGGCAGACCCTAAGGCATTGTCGATTTACGATTGACGATTTCCGATTTTGAAAACACGCGCATTTTCAATCGGTAATTGCAATCGCAAATCAACAATCAAAAATCAACAATCCGCAAATGGCCAATGAAGATTTGATTTATCGCATAACTCGCGCGGTTTATGAGCGTTTAGGACCGGGTGCGGACGAACAGATGGTGGAGCAGTTAGTCACCGACATTTATCGCGAGGTGAAGCCCGCGGTTGCCGAGCCGGGCCGCACGGAAACGAGCGCGTCGTCTTCGGGGTCAGCCGAGCGCATGATCATCTCGGTCTTCGGCATGGACCATCCGGGTATCGTCGCCGGTGTTTCGCAGATACTCGCCGATGCTAGTTGCAGTATCATCGACATCAACCAGACGGTGGTGCAGGGGAAGTTTGCGATGGTGATCATCGGCGACACGTCGCGCGCGCGCGAAAGCACCACCGAGCTGAAGGAACGGCTCCGCCGCGCAGGAGAACAGTTGGGCGTGCGCATCTACGCGCAGCGCGAAGACCTTTTCAACGCGATGCATAGAGTGTGAGAACTCCCGAAACGTCCATTTCTGAGCCAGAGATTGCCCGCCGTTGCCCGCACTGTGGTGTCTCGCTCCGCCAGAACGCGGCCTTTTGTCCACAATGCGGGGAAAAGATCGACGATCAAATACGTGACACTCTCACTCCCGCTGCATCCACCAAACCAGGCGTTGCGGAAAACGTCCATGAACGCGTCGAAAAGATCAGACACGTTTCCGCCGTGGTGATCGATCAAGCCGCGTCCGATCCGAGTTTGCGCTTCCTATTGGTTGCCGCCGTGTTGTTTGTGCTGTTTCTCATCCTGCTGATACTCAGCAAAGTGATCGGCTAAACGGATGGAATACACTCAAGCCGAAATCCTGCAAACCGTCGCCATGACCGAGATGGAACATCTCGACGTGCGCACGGTCACGCTGGGCCTTAACCTGCTCGATTGCAGCAGCGACTCCATCACCGCCATCGCCCAAAAAGCCGGCGAGAAAATTCGCCGCGTTGCGGAGCGGCTCGTGCCGACAGTAGACGAGATCGGCAACGAGTTTGGCATACGCGTCGCCAACAAACGGATCTCCATCACGCCTGTTTCACTGCTCACTGAAGGCGCGAAAGGAAATCCCGTCGAACTCGCGCGCGCGATCGACGACGCTGCCGGTGCCGTCGGCGTTGATTTCATCGGTGGTTATTCGGCGTTGGTCCAAAAAGGCACGACGCGTTCGGAGAAACTGTTTCTCGACTCGATTCCGGAAGCATTGTCGAGCACGGCGCGTTTGTGTTCGTCGATCAACGCAGCCACGACGCGGGCCGGCATCAACATGGACGTCGTGGCCCACGTCGGCCGCATCATCAAGGACGCTGCCGAACGCACGCGCGATCAGGGCGGACTCGCCTGCGCGAAGTTTGTTTGTTTTGCGAACGCGGTGGAAGACAATCCGTTTATGGCAGGTGCGTTTCATGGTGTGAGTGAAGCGGGAGCGGTAATCAACGTCGGCGTTTCTGGTCCGGGCGTGGTCAATCACGCCGTTCGCCATGCAGATCGCAACTTGCCTTTGCAGGAGCTCGCGGAAATCATCAAGAAGCTGTCTTTCAAACTCTCTCGCGCCGGCGAACTGGTCGGCCGTGAAGCGGCACGCCGGTTGGGAATTCCATTTGGCATCATCGATCTTTCCCTTGCTCCAACGCCGGTTCCTGGAGATTCAGTGGCAAACATCATCGAGGCGATGGGCTTCGAACGTGCCGGCACTCACGGAACCACTGCCGCGCTTGCTCTGCTTACTGACGCAGTTAAAAAAGGCGGCGCGATGGCGAGTGGCTCAGTTGGCGGGATGAGTGGCGCGTTTATTCCGGTTTCGGAAGACGCGGGCATGATCGAAGCGGCGCAGCTCGGTGCTTTGTCGTTGGAAAAACTCGAAGCGTGGACCAGCGTCTGTTCGGTGGGTATCGATATGGTCGCCGTGCCTGGTTCAACTTCCGCTGAAACGATTGCGGCGATAATTGCCGACGAGCTGGCGATCGGAGTGATGAACAACAAGACCACTGCCGTGCGGATCATTCCGGTGCCCGGGAAAGACGTTGGCGACATGGTGGAGTTCGGCGGGTTGTTGGGCAGTGCACCGATCATGCCGGTGAGCGCTTTTTCGTGCGCTGAGTTTATTCGTCGTGGCGGTCATATTCCCGCGCCGATC
>DATNJO010000598.1:0-2628 GCA_035603895.1 Pyrinomonadaceae bacterium | reverse complement strand
GATCGGCGGTGTTGGCGTCGTAATGATTGCGCAGTTCGTCTTCAGGTGCGCGGTGTTCGACCATCGTGGGTCTTCCGGGCATGATGTCGGAATAATTCTGAATAATGTTGTTGGCGTCGGCGCCCATGACGCGATCCATGAGTGCGGAGAAGCGATACAGGTGATCGAAGTCTTCGAGCAGGCCGAAGCGATAGACCTGCGCGAGATATTCGTCGGGTTCGTGTTGCGCGACGCTGGCGGTGACTTCGATTGCGACTTGTTCGAAAGCGATCGTGGTTTCGAGTGGCAAAAGATCGGCTGGCAATAACCAATTGACCATCGTTTGCTGGTGTTGCTCTATGCGCCGCACTTGCGCGAGTGGCAGGCGCATGTCGCTGTTCATCATGCGCGCCATCGCATGCTTTGTGCGCAGCGCATCGGATTCGAGGCCGTTCATCAGGATGATGCGCACGCGTGTGAACGCATCGTCGTCGAGTTTGCTGGTCGGCGTCTGGACGAGCTCGCGCCAGGTGAACTTTTGTTTGTCGAGCGGAATTCCTTTTTCCTTGAGTATGTCGAGAGTCATGAATCTCCTTACCACGCGCGACACGAAGACACATCAACGCATCGCACGCGTCCGTTCCGGGTTGTTTAGTGTGCGCGCGAAGGTAGGGAAGTTGTGGACTTGGTTCTGTACGTTGTCGTACGGCGCGATTAATTATTGTTGTGTTGCGGAAGCTTTCGTGATGATCGTCAGCGCTGGGGTAGCCTTGCCTCAAAAGGGCGGGTGCAACTGATTTCTCCGGTTGCACGGAGAAAAGCAAGTCCGGTGACTTTTAACGCAAAGCGGCACTGGGTTAAGGACACGAACTTCGTTTCGGTTGGACATCAAATGGCATCGGCTCTGAAGTAACACCGCCAAACCAAAACGTGCCGGTACTGCTCCACCGCTGCCGAAGTTCTTCACCTTCCTGACGCGTGCCTAGCCAGGTCGTAAGAGTTACTTGCAGGACGTGGTTGCCATAGGGAATAGCTCCGAATGGATCGATCTCATTTGATCCAGCATTGGCATTCCTCGGGAGAATAGTAATCGGCACGGTAACCTGAGTCTGGATAGAACGGTCAGGCTGCAAGACAACAAACTTTCGCGACGGCCTGGCTGAGGTTATCTTTCGCACCGGAGGTGAGCCGGAAGTCATCGAGTGAAACTCCCGGGATGATTCGTAGTTCTTGTTGGCCGCATCTTCAACACTCCTGCTGATCATCGCTTCTGCTACGAGATTGTCACCCCGATAAAGAATGACCGGGTGTTCGCTGACATTGAGGAAACGCGCCTGCAACGTCAGAAACAAGGTGGGATTTTGCTCTTCGGGTTTTTTACAGTAACGGCTATCAATAATCGTGGTCGTTAGCCGCAACGGCGAGACGGACGCGGCAGTTTGCAGGTTGTGAACAGGAGTGGGGTCGGGTGTATTTGGTGGCAGGTTCACCACCAGTACATTGACCCCACTCTGAAAGCAGGCTACACAAAGCAAAGCCAGCATTTGAAGTTTAGCAATCATCAAAAACAAGCATCCTGCACCTGTTGAGTATGTGAACGATTCAAGGCCGCATCCGCAGCATCAGCCCCAAATTTTCCGCGGACATGCCCAAGCTCGTGCAGCAGGAGGAGTGCGCGGAAATCAGCTCCGCTTAGTCCGGTTCCGAAATCGAAAAGCACCGTTCTCCCCAAGCCCGGCACATGAAGCCTTTGATTCATAAAAGGCCCCTGGTTGTTGATGGAGACGCTGCGCGTGATGGGTAGAGTGGCTGCTCCCGTAACGGTTGCGGATCCATTAACTACTGTAGGCCCGCCCATATTACTGAAACCATAATGGTTGTTATAGAGAGCCTTGATTGCCTCCAGCCGTCCGCCGAACAGTTTGGCGCATCTGCTGTTGTTAACGATGCGGTTCTTCGCGTTTTCGAATGCCTGGCGAAATGCATCAATCTGGCCGCTCGAAGCGTTCACGGGTGTCGGAATTGGCGTGAGCGCGATGATTCCCAGCCAGATCTTCATTTCATCCATCCAATCCAGCGGCTTGATCTTGGTGGAGGTGGTGAAAATCTGAATCACGTCGATTTGATCCTGAAATCCGAAAGCTCCAAAGAGATTCATACTCCGTATCGACTGGATAGCGCCGAATAAGCCCCACGCCAGGGAGGCGAACCCGGCAATGATCCGCACCGGACGTGGTCCAAACTGGGCCAGGAGACCGAGACCTCCTGTGATTATCATGCCGATGGAAGCTGCTGTAATTGCTGAGGCCGTCGCACCAAAGAAGACTGCCACCGCAGGAGCCAGCATCAGACCCATAGTTCCGAGTACGACCAAAGCAATCGATATTGCGATACCGATCCACTTAAACAGCTTCTTCAGAAAACTGAAGAATCCCAGCCCGCTCGGATCCGTGTGGTTAACAGGATCGTTCATGCAGTAAGCATAGAGATTGAGAGTTTGTGGATTCGTTAAGCTGACAACGTTCATGCCGGCGGGATCAACCTGCGTAAACCTTCCTTGCGCTGAATCGTAGTGACGGTTAATTGCGTAGTCGAGGCCCGTCGTCGTGCTGCGATCGTAAGTAGTGAACCTTCTGTTCGTCGATCCGG
>DATNJO010000597.1:0-6756 GCA_035603895.1 Pyrinomonadaceae bacterium | reverse complement strand
GGCGCTGCCGCACTGCCAGCCGCTGAAGAGAACGAAGAAAATGGTCAGCGGCAGATGATACTCTCGATGGTCCAGGGTGAAGCGACGGTACGACTACTCGGCACCGACGCACCTGGTGAGGCTCGCTTGCGCGCGCTCATGGGCCAAATCGAGACCGCTTCGGAAGTGCTCATCACCCCTGAATCCCGTCCGACAATTCTAGTCGGCCTGGCGGAGATGACTTTTGGCCAGTCTTTGCCCGAGGTCAACCTGCGCGACGAGCAGGGTAAGTATCGTAATCGCATTGGCCTCTTCTATAGCGGTCGTATCGGCGAGCGCAACTTGCTGACGCTGTCCTACGATTCGCAACGCCCAATCAACCGCACTGCCGGACGCGATCGTCTTTTCCAACTGGATCCACTCGACCGCGTCTATCCGTTGTTCGGCGACTCTTCAACGCGCTATGAAGCTGCGCAGTCGAATTCGAAGATCTATGCGCGCCTGGATCGCGATCGCTCGTACGCGATGTTTGGCGACTTTGAAGCCGATATGGAAGACCTGGAACTCACGGGCTATTCGCGCAAGCTCACCGGCGTGAAGGTCCATCTCGAGAACAAAAACGGCGACTTCATTTCGTTGACCGGCGCGCGTCCCGATACTTCGTTTGCGCGTGATGTGTTTCCGGCAGGCGCGCTGAGTCTTGTGCGTCTATCACACAGCGAGATCTTGCCGGGCTCAGAAACGGTTGTGCTTGAAATACGCGATCGGCGCAATCCGGAAACGATTATTTCGCGCGAAACATTGTCGCGTTCGATCGACTACAACATCAATTCAGTAACGGGCGAGGTTTTCTTCCTGCGTTACCTTTCCGCCTTCGACTATGACCTGAACCTGATGCAACTGGTCGTTACTTACGAACATCGTGCGAGCTCACTTTCGAGTGCGGTTTACACGGGCCGCGCACATAAGAACTTCCGTACGGTCGGATTGCAACTGGGATTCGCCACGGTTTTGCAACGACAGGAAGATGCCGGTTCGTTTGTACTGGCCGGCATTGACGCCGAAAAGACTTTGCCGAAAAAAGGAACGGTGCGTTTTGCTTTTGCTCGCAGCCAGGGCGAGATCATGGGTGGTGGAAACTTCTTCTCGTCTGGCGACAGCCGCCACGATGGCAACGCATTCCTGGCAGAGCTGAACGAACCTCTTCCCTTCTTTTTCGGTCTCGTCAAGGCTCGCTACTCATATTCATCGGAAGGTTTCCTGAACCCATTCGGCACGACCATTACACCCGGCTCGCGTCGCGGAGAAGTCTCCGTCGAACTGAAACCGCGATCCAGGTCGCTGTTGCGCTTTGGCGTAACGGACGAGCGCAATCACACTGAAAATGTCGACAACAAACGTCTGACGTTTTCAGCCGCCTGGGAACAGATCATCCACGAGCGCGTTCGTTTTCATCTCGGTTACGATCACCGCAGCTTTGATGATGAGTCTTCCTCGCGTAACGTTGAATCAAACCTCGTAACTGCCGGCGTCGATATGAAGCTAACTGACAAGCTTCAGATCGCCGTCAAGCGTGAACAGAACCTGGGAGAGGCTGATCCGACCTACCCAAATCAAACCACCCTCGCGGCCACATATCAGGTCAATAACTGGGCCAAGTTCTTCCTTACCCAACGTCTGGCTTCAGCGCCGATCATGCCGATTGCCGATTTCACCACTAGCGGCGGTGGCTTTTCTTCGACCGGCGCGCGACGCGAAACCGCAATCGGTATCGAAAGCCGTCTCGGTAAGTACAGTGCGCTCGTGAGTCGCTATCAACTCGAAAACGGTATCAATGGCACCGACAGTTTTGCTGTTATAGGTTTGCAGAATCGCCTACCGCTCACAAAGCAGTTGTCACTCGAATTGGGTTTTGAGCGTGGTTTCCACGTGGCTGGCAATGGCGAAAGCTACAATAGCGCGACGCTCGGCTTCGGTTGGCAACCTACCGAGGATTTCCGTGCCAACGCCCGTTACGAGTTTCGCGATCGCACAGGCGCGGGACAGGTGCTTGCGCTCGGCGCTGCGGGCAGAGTTCGCGAGGGTCTCACGGCGCTCTCACGTTTCCAATGGTCTCGCACCAACTTTGACGGGCGTCACGGCTCGGCGATGGAAGGAACGGGAGCACTGGCCTATCGCCCGTTGACCTCTGATAGAGTAGGTGTGCTCTTCAGCTTTACTCATCGTTCACTGGACCAGGATGGATTCAACGGAACTGGATCAACACGCGATCGTCTCGACTCATTAGCCACGGATGGATACTTCCAGGCCACCGATCGGCTCGAGCTTTATGGACGATTGGCCCTGCGATTCAGCGCCAACGGTCAAGCGGATCTGCCGTTTGTTTCTACTTTTACCTATCTGACACAAGGTCGCGCTCAATATCGATTAACGCCGCGATTCGACTGGGCGGCGGAAATGCGGCGTTTGACTCAGCCGTCCTCCGGCACTCATCGTTCGATCTATGGAACGGAAATCGGCTTCTGGGCCTTGCCCGACCTGCGTGTTGGTTTGGGTTACAACTTCAGCGTTACGGGCGAACCATTTGGCGCGAATGCTTTGCCGGCCCGTCGTGGTTTCTACTTCACACTCTCCTCGAAACTCTCAAATCTTTTCGATCTTTTTGGCACTTCAAAATCCGGCCTCGACAATCCTGGTAATAACAACAACGTCGCCAAGAGCAAGCCCGGAGCAGAAGGAGACCCAAAGTGAGTCGGCTGCTGTTGATCGGCTTAGTGGTCCTTCTGTTTAGTGGCGCCGCATCAGCGCAAACTGACGTCTATCACATTCGAGGCAACACTACTGCGACGAGCGATAACATCTGGACCGTCGATGTGGGCAGCGCGACGGAAATAACAGTCCACACAAACTATCCCGGCGGCAATGCGGCGACGTTGGCCCAGCGGGCGTCAGACGGCATGCTGTTTTACGTCATCAATACCTCGAGCGATGAGAACGGGCCGGTGTATCGCTTCAACCCGGCAACACCATCAATCGCACCGGTCCTGCTTGGCAATATTGGTCCATCCACGAGCGGCGCCGATGTTGGGAGCGGATTCCGCATGGCTTTTCTCGGCAACACTCTTTATTACATGCCGGGTGGAGGCGCCGCTGACAACAACACTCTGTACACGGTTAATCAGACAACTGGCCGAGCCACCGCGGTCGCAAACATCACCGGCACCGGAAGCGGCGGCGATATGGCGTTCTCCGCGGCGGGCGTGCTTTACATCATCAACCAGAATCGCCAGTTATACACCGCTTCGGTTGCAGGCGGTGCCGCAACACTCGTTGGCACTGTGACTTTTCCCGGTGGCGCGACCCCGAGTACGCTCGGACTAGCCTTCGATTCAACGGGTCGGTTGTATATCCAAACGCAGAGTCCAAGCAATATGTACCGGATTACTCTGCCGTCGCTCAGCGCATCGTTGTTCGAAAATCTGAGCGGCGGCACTTCAGCTACTGGAGATCTCGCGAGTGCGAACGTTCCCGCGCCTGATTTTTCAATTACCAAGACTGACGGCGTCACGACGGTCTATCGCGGTGGTCCAGTCAGCTACACTGTGGTCGTCACTAACAACGGAACATATCCTGTTACGGGAACCGTTACAGACACCGTGCCTGCCAGCGTCACAGGCGTGACATGGACTTGTGTTGCTTCATCAGGCTCAGCGTGTACGACAGCATCGGGCTCCGGCAATTCCATTAACACCAGCGCGACACTGATCGCCGGAGGCACCGCCACTTACACGATCTCGGGAACATTGTCTGCAACAGCAAGTGGCACACTTACAAATACTGCTACCGTAGCCGTGCCGTCATGGCTCGCTGACGCCACTCCCGCGAACAACACTGCCACGGACACCGACACGATTCATCTCAATGCCAATCTCGGCATTACAAAAACGGATGGTCTAACAAACATCAACACGGGTAGTGCGATCACTTATACGATTGTTGTCAGCAACGCCGGCCCTGACACGTCAAGCGGCTCGATTGTTACCGACACCGTTCCCGCGACGATCACCGGCGTGAGTTGGACCTGCGGTTCACCCACGGGAGGCGCAACCTGCGGCGCGGCCAGTGGCAGCGGCAACTCGATCAACACAACTGCGAACCTGCCTTCAGGTTCAACGTTGCGCTACACCGTAACCGGCACGCTTTCGGCGAGCGCAAGCGGAACACTTACCAACACGGCGCGAATCGTGACAGCAGCGAGCGGCGTCACCGATCCAAACGATCCGAGTCGAACCGGAGCGGGCAACAACAGCGCAACCGACAACACGACGATCAACCCGTCGCCACCTAATATCGGCCTGGTGAAGAGCGTCAGTCCAAATGGAACACAGCTCCCGGGCACGGATCTGATCTACACGATCGTCTACACCAATAGCGGCGGGCAAGCCGCTACCAGCTTCGTCATCGTCGATCCGAACCCCCTTAACACCGATCCGCTGGAGCGGGTGTTGCGCAACGTCGATTTCAAGGTGGGCAGCATGTCGAGCACTCCGGGAACAACCGGATTGGTGGCCACTTTCCAATACTCAAATAACGGTGGAACCACCTGGACGTACACGCCAGTCAGTGGCGCCGGCGGAGCACTCGCCGGATACGATCGCCTGGTGACAAATGTCCGCTGGTCGTTTGCGGGGAGCCTGAGCAGCGTCTCACCTAACAATTCCGGTACCGTAAGTTTCACCGTCAGGATTCGCTAACCGAAGTCACGAGGCACACCAGGCACTAGAGAGCGGAGTGGCCTCTGGTTTTTTGTGCTGTGATTTCGTGCCTCCTCAACCACCTGAGAAACCTATTTGAGAGTTCTAAAGAAGAATTGATTTGTTCTTCATACAAAGAGGTGCTAGAGCTTGACTGTTTCGAATTCTCGAAGGCGGTGCACCATGTCGCGAATACTGACGTTAACTCTAACGACGTTTGCGGTGTTTCTCTTGGCAACTAACCTCACCGTAACCGGCAGCGGTCAACAGGTGCAAAATCAGGGTCGGCCCATCACTCCGGAGGAGCACGACGCGATGATGCTGAAGGCGATGGCCGTGAACATCCGCAGCGTCGCTAAAATTTTGAAGGATGCGAAAATCGACCTTGACGCTGAACTATTCTTCACCTCGCGAGGCAGGAGGGACCTTAGTGCGCAACTCGAAAAGGTTCCCGCAATGCAGTCGGCAAAGTTTCACTCCGCTCCGCTGCGGGGCGTTGTGATGGCCGACTCGCTTACGTTTGCTGAAAAGTTACCGATTGGGGCTGACACGGTAGTCATCGCGCGGCAGATAATTTTCAGCGGCAAAGCTCCCGTCATCAAGGGTCCGCATGAGCTTCATATATTTGCTTTGAATTCGGTAAGCGCCGCGAACGGCAATGATACTGTGATCACAATTGATACCAGTGGTGAAGGTGTCAAATATGTTCCTGTGCCTGCTGAGAGTCAGATAAAGGTCACAGACGGATCTGTCTCAATCAACACCAGCGGCGGCGACGGTGAGGCCGGGTCCAATGCGTCTGCGGCTCCAGGTACTGACGCTGTAGCGGGCTCAAGCGGTAACACCGGCCAACAAGGTCGT
Source organism: Pyrinomonadaceae bacterium (assembly GCA_035603895.1). GTDB lineage: Bacteria > Acidobacteriota > Blastocatellia > Pyrinomonadales > Pyrinomonadaceae > PSRF01. The sequence continues at coordinate 1,162 of DATNJO010000597.1, read as the reverse complement.
AACGGTACGCCTGGTAAACCCGGTGCCTGTGCCGAGAACAATGCTGGGGGAATCGGAGGTCCGGGGGCTGACGGTCTAACAGGTGAAGACGGTGGGAATGGCACGAAAGGAAAAGACGGAACCGATGCGCATAACCAAACGATCATGATTCCCAACACCGACTCGCCTTACTTCCAACTGGTAGCGAAAGGTGGACGCGGTAGCGACGGAGGAAAGGGTGGACGAGCCGGGGATGGCGGGCGCGGCGGCAACGGAGGGACAGGCGGCCTTGGCATCGGGTGCCAATGCATTGCTAACGGCGTCGGAGATGGTGGCGCTGGCGGCCCCGCTGGATCCGGCGGTGCCGGCGGCGTTGGTGGTAGAGGTGGCGACGGCGGTGACGGTGGGAAAGCAGGAAATTTCGCAATCTTTATTCCGCCGCGGAATTACGATATGTCTCACCTCAGAACTTTTGGCGGCTCGGGTCGCGGTGGTCGTGGAGGAAGCGCCGGTTCGGGTGGAGTTGGTGGCCAGGCGGGAACGCCCGGCAGTGGAGGAGCCGGCGGCAACTTCACCAGTTGCTACGGACGTAACGGAACAAGTGGAGCGGTTGGTAATCCGGGCGAACCCGGACGGCCCGGCGCGCCGGGAGACTGGGGAGATTGGGGCGCTCCAGGTTCGCTCTCCGTGATGTTATTTTGAGGCGTCAAGCCGTGGTGGGCATCAAGGTTGCGAAAATTGTCCACTGTGGGGAGCATTCATCATTTAATACACGTAAAATGAGGCCACCTTTCTTTGGGAATACGACGTGCCAGAACTCACTGATCATGTTCACGCCGAGATACAGCGACTTTGCGCTGAGGGCGATGCACTAGCAGGGCGTCGTGATTATCCGAAGGCACTGCGTACTTATTGGGCAGCATGGGACATGCTAGGGATCGAGGCTCCGAAGAAGTCCTGGAAGTTCTGGGAATGAAGCCTCACCAGCGCTTCGTGTTGTCAAAAGGCATTGAGAACAATCCTTGAATGAAGTAGCGATTTATCCAAAGAAAATGAAGCTGCTGGCCATCGCTATGGGCGCCTTGCTGGCCGTCGTCCTCGGCTTCTACTTTGCCCGAAATCGTTTGGCGATGGGATTGCCCATGGAGGTCATTATTATCACCTCTTATGTAGGTATTCCTTT
>DATNJO010000596.1:0-5869 GCA_035603895.1 Pyrinomonadaceae bacterium | reverse complement strand
ATGCGTCAAAGAGATCTGCGTTCTCGGGTTGGAGGATTCCTCCGGAACTGAACGGCTCCACGCGGTGGTCGTGCCTGATTTCGACGTGCTGAAGCGTCGCAAAGTAGTGAACGTCAAGGAAGTGATCCGGTTCGAACTCGAAGGACTCTCAGCCGAATTTCCCTCAACCAAACGCATCACCAGTTACGAGATCTGGCAGGAGAACCTGCCTCGCACAACCACGCGCAAGATCAAACGCTTCGAGGTGCAACACCGGGTTCAGGCAAATCAAGCGAAGGGATCGAGTGAAACTGAGTTTGACTCAGAGCGGGCGCTGAGTGCGGAGGAATTGTCGTGGTTGGAACAACCCGACGTACAGAAATCTCTCGTGGTGATTCGTAACATGTCGCCCGCGAAACGCAACACGATTAGACCAGACGCGAATCTCGAACTCGATCTCGGTTTCGATTCCATGCAGCGAATCGAACTCGTGATGGCGCTCGAACAGGAACTCGGCGCAACGTTGGAACAAACGCGACTCGCCGAAGTTTACACAGTGCGGCAGCTCGTGGATCTCTTGCAAGAAAGCAAAACCACAGACGCGGCTCACGCAGATGCGACGCAGGTTTCAGCATGGCACGCGCTATTGAATGAAACACCGGTGGACCAATCGGTCGTTGCGCTCATGCGGCGGCGTCCGGTGCGGGAAGTATTTCTGTATATCGTCGTTCGCATTCTGTCAGTGTTCGTGCATCGTCTTTTTCGTCTTCGCGTTGCTGGTCTGGAACAGATTCCGCGTGATGGCCCAGTGCTCATCTGTCCGAATCACCAGAGCGTGATCGATGCTGTGATACTTGGCAGCGTATTGCCGTGGCCGGTTATGAGAAGACTCGTATTACTCGGCACGAGTGAGTTTTTTGATCACTGGTTCCTGAGTCTTTTGGTTTCGAGGTTACGAATCATCGTCGTGGATCCCGACGCCAATCTCGTTCCGGCGATGCGCGCCGGCGGGTTCGCGTTGAAAGAAGGCGGCGCGCTGATTATTTATCCCGAAGGTGAGCGCTCGATCGATGGCACGCCGAAGAGATTCAAAAGAGGTGCGGCGATCCTGTCGATTCATTTGCAAACGCCGATAGTTCCGGCAGCGATCGAAGGGTTTTACGATGCGTGGCCGCGTGGCAAACCGTTTCAGGGATTCAAACCGCTGCAAATAAAGTTTGGTGCGCCTGTGTATCCTCCCGCGGAGTCAGAAGCCTCAACCGCCGCCTACGAGGAGCTTACAGCGGAGGTTCGGCAACGGGTGGTTCAGATGTGGGAGGAGCTGAGACAGCGGACTGATCATCACGTCCGGTCAGTAGAAAATGAATCAGATACGGGCCAATGAGTAGCGCACTCGCTCCAAGGATCAGCACCGGCAGCCACTGCGGCAAGGCTCGCTCTACCAAAACATAGTGGCCCACTTTGGCGAGAATGCCGTAGATAGCGCTGAAGGCTCCGAAAAACTTGAAACTGTAAGACAGAACCGTGTTCACCATTCCGCGATCCATCGTGGTGTAATGCAGTTCGAGCAATCCCTGATCGATTCCCACAATGTCTATCAGGGTTCCTATCAAGCCTCCGATCAACGCGCAGAAAATCGCGCACTTGATAACGGATACCAACGTAAATGGCGCTGCGATCGTGTCGCTGACGATCAAAATGCCCATTGCCGAATAGGTGCACCATAGGAATGCCAAATGAAGCATCGACATTTTCCAGGTCCACAAACCGAGCGGGCCGACTATGATGCGAATAGCAGCGAAGGCAAAGATAACGGGAATGATGAGAATAAAGACGGGAAGCGCGAAACCCACTCGCTCGATGAGGAGCCAGTAGATCCAGGTCGCCACAAACGTTCCGACTGGAAATCCGTAAAGGAACATCTGCCGCACTCGAGTGTGAATGTTGTCCGTCATCATTTACCTCGTCGTTGTTTACTCAACACCGAAACGTTTCGCAAGTTTTGCCAGCCATTCCGACCCGGGATCGCCGTCACATAAAGCGCGTGTTTCTTCGCTTTTGTCAGTTAACGTCGCGAGCGTGGTGTAAAAGACTGCATCCTCGAGCGACGCACCAGTGCGCGTGGTCCAGGATTCAACCAGGTTTCCAAAATCGGGATCGGGTGGCGCGGGAGTTTCCGCAGTGTAATCGGGTCCGAGATTATTGATCGCCGAGATCACCGCCAGCTTGCGATCCTTGTACGGCATCAGCGCCAGTTCTTCCGGATAGATCGGCCGGCCCAACCAATAATCCTGTTTTCCAAAACCGACCGGAAAAGATATTCGTTCCGGCAATTCTTCAACCGGTAGTCCACCTACGAAACGCACCGGCACGATCGGAGCATTAACCGCCAGCGCCATGTCGATGAAAGCCGAACTCATTTTCTCCACCGCGCGGCGGCAAGTTAACGAACGCGTGCCTTCGACGTGGACCATCGCGCTTTTGCGTTCGGAACGCATCTGGGCCGCGATCTGACTAATGATTGCTGTTAGTGATTCACGGTCGTCGCGCTCAAAGAAAACGATCAAATCCAGATTTTTTACGCCGGGATGCTCGAAGGTGTGCGCGATCAGCGTGCCCAACCAGCTTGTCTTGTGCTCGGCTTTTGCGAGCGTGACCGCGGGCGTGCCGGCGAGTGCCGATGCGACTACACCGAACAACAACGATTCAATCGCGACCTGATGGTTTGCAAGATACAAACAACTGCGGCCGCGCACCTTGTCAAAGGCTTCCGGATCGGTGATTACAACATCTCTCACGAACCGCGCGATCAGTCCGTAATAAAGATCCTCCATCAACCACGGGCCGATTCCGATGCGATCGCGCCAGTATTCTCGTATGGGCGTCAGGTCCTGCACCGGCAAACCATCGTCTGTCACTACCACTTCGTCTCCCTCGCGCGCGACGCGTAAATTGTATCGACGCAAAGGATGCTGCGCTGTCGTGGCGCTACGCTGATCTGCGGCAGGTGTCACATTCGAAGGATGGACCAGTGCACGTCGCGAAACGTGCTCGCGTACGGCTACCTCTTCGACCAGCAGTTTGCGGCGTGCAGATGGAACTGAATAGATCGTCGCGATGTTGCCTGGTAGCCAATCGCTTTGCTGCACTGTTGCGGCACTCAGGCGAGTCGCTGAACCATCGAACTGCGAGAGCGATAAATCGGGTACGTAGTCTCTGTCGCGCAGAAATTTTCGACGCGCTTCCGGTGATGCAATACCGATGCGCCCCTTTGGCAGCAGTACGCCGACGAGTCGAAACGAAATGCAGAGCTGCTCGGCGGAGAGGAGTTGGATGTCGAAGAGTGGGAACCGCTCCTCTTCGATTCCGGCGAAGCGGACCTCGACCCGCACCGCGTCCGGAAGCGGTTTGTATAAAACCATGTTCTGAATGCGATGCGGATATGCGGCCAAGTCGTGCGGAATCTCGTTGGACCACAGGCGAAGCGAATCGTGCGGAATCGCGTGTGTGGCGGCGTCGAGAAGTCCCTGATGAAGAAACCCGCGTGGTACAGTTCCGCGGTCGGCTTGAAGAATTGCCGAAGCGCCGGTCGCGCCGCGCCACAGTTGAGTCAAATATTGAAATGCTGGGCCATGAAACATCGCCCCCGACGCGTACGGATCGGGCACCGCCGAGAGATCTGAAAGCGGCGCGAATTGAGATGGTTGTTCGCGAGGAGATCCGAGGTGGACCAAACCTTTGGCAACCTGTTCGAACCGTGAAAGCGATGGATCTGCTGCATCACGCCACGCCAACAACGTGACGCTTCGCGTGTCGCCGCTGCCGGTCACTTCGGTACGCAAACGCACTGGACCACCATAGAACGGCAGCCAACGGCTAAGCTGCACCTCCTCGATCGCCACGACTTCAAGGCCAGCGTGTTCGGCCGCGGCCTCGGCAATGCGATCCACGATCGACATCATCGGGAAAACGGGAAGCGTCCACGTTGGGCAGTGATCCATGAGCCACGTGTCGCGGGCCGGATCCAATGTCTCCTCAATCGACGGCGACTCGGATCGCGTTGCGTCCGAAACGACACGCATGCCGAGTTTTTCTGCGTGATAGATGCGCATGCCGTCAACCCAGAGCCACGCTTCAGCGATCACGAATGGCCCGCGTGCATCTTCGGCAACTTCTTTGATCTCCATCTCGATCGTGACGAGTTTGTTCGCCGGTACAACCTGGCCTCGAAAAGTCCAGGTCACCGGAGTTCCAATAATGATGGGCTCAAAGCGTGGCTGAGCGACCGCGGAGCCCAGGTCGTTTTCGATCATGTAGAACTGAAGCAGTTGGCACATCGCGTCGAGGCCCAACGAACCAGGTTGCACCGGATCTTGAAAGAAGTGTGCTTTGAAAAACCAGTCGCCGGGTTTCACATCCTTTTCGGCGCGAAGATAGCCAAGCCCCGCACGGCCACCAACGGGCTCGAATCCTACGATCCGGTCGATCATTCGCAGCATCGGTCCGGGCAAGCGAAGTTCACCTGTGAAATAACGGCTTGGCAAAGTTGAGAGATCGATAAAATAACCTGATTTCGCGCTGAGACGCGCTCGCTCATCGTCGGTCGCGGGAAGGCCGACCTGATTCTCGAACGCTGCCGGCGGAAAGATTCCGAAAACAGCTTTCATCTGGAGGATGTGACGGTCGCCGAGATAGCCGTTCACTTCAAACGACTCGATCGTCATCTCGTTTGTCCGCACGAGTGAAACAAGCTTCACCTGTGTTCGCAGTGTGCCTGCTCCCGGCGTCAATTCGCCGTGAAGCGTGATGGTTCCATCGAGGTTTCGGAATAGCAGATCGCCCGTCGTCTTGAGCGTATCGCCGACGTACAACGCCAGCCAGCCACATGGTTGTAGCGCAGCTTCCAACAGCACGCAGAAGGGCATGGTCGCGCTGCCATTCTGTTCGAAGTACCACGCAGCGTCGGGCAGGTCGTACTCGACTTCAACCATGCCTCCGGATTTCATCCCGGCCGCTTGCGCATCGATGTGCGTCACCCGCGAGATGAAGTGATACGGTGGTCCAGGCAGACGCGGCACGATTCGTGGTCCATTGAGCGCAGCGTAGTCTGGTCCAAAGGCATCGGAAGGGCGACCCCAGGCGCAGGCTAGCAGTGACGCGTAACCAAACTTGAATCCGTTTACAGCGGCGGGCGCTTTTGCATCTTCAAAACCAGTCAAGCCGCCGAGTGTGTCTAGTGAAACTGGCTCACCAGTGACTTGAAGCTTGTGCTGTTGTGTCTGCCAATGATCGAGCGGCCACGCCGGTGCGAGTCGAATGCCAACGCGCCACGCGTGAAACACTTTCAGACCATCGACTGTGCACAACAGATCCGCAAAGACGGTCGGCAGTGGACCGGCACTTACTTCTGAAACAAAAACCTCGTAAGTGAGTTGTTTGCTTGACGGTGTCACCTGGCCGCGGCAACGCATCTCGTAAGGTTCGTCAGGCACCGGTTCAAACGCCCAGCCGTCGCGATCGATTGTGAAACCCATTGCGGCGAGATAAAACGCCATCGCTTGTAGGCAAGCTTCAAACATCAACGTGCCCGGCATGCAGGGATCGTTCTTGAAGTGGCCCTCGAAGAACCAGTCGTCGGGAGTTACTGTAGTTTCCGCTCGCAAATAACCACGTTCCCATGGACCACCGCCGGGATCGAACTCCGTAACGTTCTCGAGCAACAACATTCTTCCGGCTGTGATACGCGCCGTTCGCACGTGCGCCTGTGTTCGCTCCCAGCCTTTGCCGAAACACTCGAATGGCCGTCCTTCAGCGAATGTCGATAGCTGAGTACGACTGAAGGATCGTGATTCACAAATCACTGCGGGCGGATCAACTCGTCCGTTCACTG
>DATNJO010000595.1:0-6250 GCA_035603895.1 Pyrinomonadaceae bacterium | reverse complement strand
TTCGTCAGCGTCGCGCGTTCGTCCATGGACCAGTTGCGCAGATCCTCGCCCGCAAACTCGAGCACCTTGCCGATGCCTTTGCTGGTCTTCATGTACTCGGTCGCGAGGATGACAAGCATCACGTCTTTCGCTGCAACGTCCGCGCGTTTCTTACCTTTCAAAACGTAACGCACAGTTTCGGGCACACGAATGCGAATGTCTTTCGTGTACCACGCATTCGCCATGTCGGTTGAGCCAACACCAAAGGCAAAACAACCGAGCACGCCGGCCATGCACGTGTGCGAATCGGTGCCGATCACGATCTGACCAGGCAAAGCGAGATCTTCTACAACCGCATTGTGACAAATCGCTTCCGAACCACCCTCCAGATTCTCGCCGTAGAGCTTGATCTTCTGTTGTGACGTGAAACTCTCCTGCGTCGTGGCGAGTCCTTCAGCTTTTTCCAACAAACCCATCTGCCGGTGCTTCGGCGACATCACACGGCCCAAAAACGTCAGGTGATCGCGAAACGCAAATACCGACTCCGGCTGCGAAACACGCGCATCCTGGCCCAACGCGTGTTTGAACAACGACTCCGCCATCGGCGTGACGTACTCGTGCAAGAAGCGCACATCGGCCACGGCAAACAACGCGTCGCCGGGTTTGACTGCTTCGACTCCGATCTTTCCGGCGGTCACAAATGCATGTCGCGCGACGATCTTTTCAACGATTGTCATCGGACGCGCTTTGGTTTCAATCGCCGGCGGCGACACTTTTCCTGCCAGACGCGCTTTGTTGTAGTTGAAGAGTCCGCCGTAAGCGACGATGTCTTGCGAGATCGGATCGAGTCCTTTGGTGAACTCAGTTAGCGGGATGTCTTCATTGCGGCGGATGCGGTCGATCAGGCCGAAATCAGTGGACGTTAAGAGACCGATGTTTTGTGAGTTCTGACCGTAGATCTTCTCGATGCTTTTGGCGATGACGAGTTGAATACCGGCCGCCTGTTCGGCGTAAGGCGCGGTTTCGCGCGACGAGCCACAGCCTTTTGAAAGACCGGAGACGACTACCGCGAAGTTGCCGTTTTTGACTTCATCTTTTTGCACGGCGCTCTCGCGCATACCGACGTAAACGTACTGACCAAGCGTTGCGTCGTAATAGAAGCAGACCCAGCCCGGCGTTATCTCGTCGGTGGAGATATTGCTCATGAGCGGCAGGTCGTCTGCCGCGAGGCGCGCGGCCAAATCGGCTTCGAGGGCTGCGGCTGCTTCGCCGGTCGCTTCCAGTTGTTGGCGGATTAGACTCGTGTCTTCAGTAAGAAATAGAATACGACCTTGAAATTTGATATGGTCAGGACGGCAATCGATTTTGTTTGTCATGCAAGCTGATTATAACCGTAGCGCGATAAAACCATTAACGGCCCTTGCAGCGTCTAAGCCACGATTAGTAGCGGAGGAAAGTTTGAAGATGAAGGTGTTAATTAGCAGGCTCGCACTCGCAGTGCTCATGGCGTTGGCTGTCGGAACCGTTGGCGCACGCCAATTTGCGGCTGTCGCGCAGGAGACGGACGACCCGGTCAAAATCGCGACGTACAAGAAGTTTTTCGACAATATAAAGGTGAATCCCGACGTCGCGTATCAGGCCGCCCGCGACTATTTGCAGAAGTATCCGAAAGACAAAGACGAGTACACCGACTACTTGTCCAAATGGGTTACAGCCTACGAACGCGACGATCGCAAGAAGCAACTGGGCGGCTTCATCAACCAGAAGAACTTCAACGAGGCTTACAAGGTCGGAGCGAAGATACTCGCCGACGAACCTGACTATCTCCGCGCGCAGATCGACCTCGGCTATGCGGGTTACCTGGCGGCTTCGAATAAAGATGAATCGCACAACGCGGAAGCAGTCGGTTACGCTCGCAAAGCGATTACGGCGATCGAAGGCGGGAAAGCGCCGACCGAGTGGGCGCCGTTCAAAGGCAAGGACGACACGCTGGCTTATCTCAACTACGCCGTGGGTTTCATGACCTTGAAGACCAGTCCGGACCAGGCGATCGATTCATTGATCAAAGCTTCCAGTTACGAGAGTGATATTCGCAAAACGGCTTCGACCTATTACTTCCTGGCCGTTGCTTATGAAGCCGGTCCGTACAAAACGGGGTCGTCGGCTTATCAGGCCACCTACGCAAACAAACCGGAGACTCCGGAAAGCAAGGCCGCGTTAGAGAAACTGAACGTGTTGATGGATCGCATCATCGACGCTTACGCACGCGCGATCAATGTGGCGGGAAGCGATCCGAAAACCGAGCAGAGCCGTAAAGATTGGATGGCGCAGTTAACCAACTATTACAAGTTCCGTAACGGTGACAGTGATACGGGCCTGACGCAGTTCATCGCCAACGTGATGCAGAAACCGCTGCCACCGAAACCATAGTTCGGTCTGAGTTCTGAGTTCAGCCTTCAGGCTGCCGGACAAGCTAAAGCTTGAACTCAAAACGCAACCACCAAATGACCAGAAGACCTTCGGGTGACGTGACCGACCTCGAGACGCTTCAGCGTCTCGGGCGGGCACGCGAGTTTATCGACCACTGCTACGATCATCCGCTTAGTCTCGACCAGATTTCCGAAAAAGCCTGCTTCTCTCGTTACCATTTCCTGCGGCTGTTTCGTCAGGCGTTCAACAAGACTCCGCACCAGTATTTGATAGAGCGCCGCATCGAGAAGGCGAAGGAGTTACTCGGCACGGAAGAGCTGCGCGTCACGGACGTTTGTTTTGAAGTGGGGTTTCAGAGCCTGGGATCGTTCAGCAGTCTCTTCCACAAATACGTCGGCCACGCACCCATCACCTACCGCGAAAAAGTACGTCAGCGAGAACAAGCGAAACGCCAGGTACCCGGCTGTTTCCTCGTAATGTACAAGCTTGATTCTGTCTGATCCGTGCTTTCCGTGGCCGTCTGTGGCGAAAAAGCAATTTCCAAGAAGCACGATTTCATTTTCTACAGGTATCCTTCCCGGCAAGGAGAAACTGAAGATGATAAGAAAACTGTCTCACGCCACGATTTTTGTAAACAATCAGGACGAGGCGCTCGAGTTTTATCGCGAGAAGCTCGGTTTCAAGGTTCATACCGACGCGATGGTCGGCGAACACTTTCGCTGGCTCACCATCTGCACCAACGACCAACCCGATTTCGAGATCATCCTGATGGAACCCAAGCCCGGAATGTTGATGGACGAAGAGACGTCGCAATCGTTGCGCGCGATCATGGCGAAAGGCGTACTCGGCGCCGGTGTTTTCAACACTGACGATTGCCGTGGGACGTATGAAGAGTTGAAAGCGAAGGGCGTGCAGTTTGTTTCGGAGCCGACTGAACGACCCTACGGAATCGAAGCGGTCTTCAAAGATAATTCCGGCAACTGGTTCAGCCTCACCGAGCCACGGTAATATAGGTCCTGCAAAATAGGTCCTACAGGACCTATAGGACTTATATGAACCGCTTAAAATGGATCGATCGCAAATTCGAGTTTAATTACCCCGTTGACCTCTACCCCGAGATCATAGAGCGCGTCCGCGGCGCGTCCGCACGCCTCGATGAATATCTCAATTCCGCGCCGGCGGAAATCCTGACGCGCCGCGACGATGGCCATTGGTCCATCCAGGAAAACGCCGGCCACTTGTTCGATCTCGACGCTTTGACGCTCGAGCGAATCGAACAATACGTCGCGGGCGTGGCCGTCCTGCACGCAGCAGACATCACCAACAAAAAGACCAGCGAAGCCAATTACAACAACGTTCCGGCAGCAACCATCGCGAGAGCGTTTCGCGAACGCCGGGTCGAAGTCGTAAACAGACTGGAAAGCCTCGACGCGGCGATGTTCGCGCGCAGTGCGATCCATCCGCGCTTAAACATTCCCATGCGACTCGTGGATTTTGTATTCTTCGAAGCCGAGCACGACGATTATCATTTCACTCGTATCAACGAACTCTTAAAGCTGTTCGGAGGATAATGCGCAAACTAACTCTCGTCCTGGCTTTACTTCTCTCCTTTTCCATCAACAGCAACGCTCAAAAACCTTCGCTCGACGCAATGATCGACCGCGATCTCGCGTCGCTGTTGTCAACGTACAAAGCGCTGCACGCCGCGCCGGAGCTTTCGCACCGTGAGGAAAAGACCTCAGCTTTTGTCGCGGGCGAACTGCGTAAACTCGGATTCATGGTCACCGAACGCATCGGCAAGTACCAAAACGCGCAGTGGACCGGCTACGGAATTGTAGGCGTTTTGAAGAATGGGCCAGGCCCGACAGTGCTGGTGCGCACTGAACTCGACGCGCTTCCGGTTGAAGAGAAGACGGGAGTGCCGTATTCGAGTCAGGTTAAAACGAAGAACGACGCCGGCGTCGAAGTCAGCGTGATGCACGCGTGCGGCCACGACATTCATATCACCAGTTTTCTCGGCACCGCGAAACTGCTCACTGAACTGAAGAATCAGTGGAGCGGAACGCTCGTGATGTTGGGCCAGCCGGCGGAAGAAACCGGCGACGGCGCAAACGCGATGCTGCGTGACGATCTCTACACGCGTATTCCCAAACCTGATTTTGCGATCGCGCTGCACGACAAGCCAGAACTGGAAACCGGCAAGGTCGGTTACACGCCCGGCTACGCGATGGCGAGCGCCACGTCAATCGACGTAAAGATTCGTGGCGTCGGCGGCCACGGTTCTGCGCCGGAACTAGCGAAAGATCCGATCGTGACGGCCGCACAGGTCGTCATGGCGTTGCAAACAATCGTGAGCCGGGAAAATTCGCCGCTCGATCCGGCGGTCGTAACTGTCGGTTCGATTCATGGCGGCACGCGTTACAACATCATCCCTGATGAGGTGAATCTGCAATTGACTGTTCGCACTTACAAACCCGAAGTGCGGCAACGCATCCTTGCGTCGATCGAGCGCATTGTGAAAGGCGTGGCTTTGACGGCTGGCATTCCGGAAGATCGCGCACCGACAGTCAAAGTGAGTGAAGGCACGGGCTCGACGTACAACGATCCGCAGTTGCTCGAACGCCTCGCGGTAGCTTTCAAACAAGCGCTCGGCGAGGAGAACGTGGTGAAGGTGCCGCCGATCATGGCAAGCGAGGATTTTGGTTACTTTAGTTTGGACCAGAAGATTCCCACGACGATCTTCTGGCTCGGCGCTTCAGATCCGGCCAAAGTGAAACAGAGCAGAGACTCGGGTGTTGCATTGCCGGGACTTCATTCGGCGCTCTTCGCACCCGTCCCGGAGCCGACGCTCCGGACGGGCGTTAAAGCGATGACTTCAGCGGTGCTGGAGTTGATGAAGAAATAATCAGTTTTATTTAATGCCGCCGTTGTCGACCCCTACATAAACATCCTTGTCCAAAAGACCTAGCCACGGATCGGATCGGGGTGTCAGGAACAGTTCGGCATAAACCTTCTCGTTAAACCTTTCGAGATTGGTCCGGTTCGGATCGCGCAGCAGCCACGGATAGAGCTTCGTGTGCAGCAGGTATTCGTTGCGCACGGTGTCGAGTGCGATTGACTCCTGAAACTTCTCGACCATAGCGCCGAAATCCCTGTCTGACAGTGCCGGGTTCTGCTTTCTGATCAATCCGAGACTCTGCGCATCGAGTATCGCGTCCGCCGCGTTTAGACGCGCTATTTTTCGCCAGGCAAGTTCATCCGTCATTTTGCCGAGCGCCTCGGGTGCGGCATTCATGGCGCGCAACACATTGACCTCGCTTAGCGACTTTGTGATCGCCAGCGCGGCTATTGAGATCGCCTGAACTTCTCCATTTTGTCCTCTGTGTAACGTAAAACCTTGCGGTGCCTTACCGCCAATCTTCAACGTGTCGTTCATAAAGGCGGCCGAAAGTTTGTTAGCGTGGACCTGGTAATAGCCCGCCAGTTGTACCATCCTTTCCTGGTCCGACTTTCCGTTTAGCGACTTGAACAAGTCTTCCGCATCCGCGATTCCGCGCAGGAATGCTTGTGGTCCATACAGACCGGGAAGTGCTTCGAGCACCTGTCCTGACGAATCGAGCACGTAGTGAATGCTGTTACCGGTGATCGTGCGTTCGAGTTTGCGGCCGTCGCCGAAGTCGATAGTGATAACTGGCGCCGGTCGCACTGATTGCCAGTGCAACACAAAACGATCGCGCAATACGGAAGAGATTTCTGTATTCGAGTAGAGGACCGTGCGGAAGAAGCGGCTGTTGGCGCAGCTCAGTTCGTCAGTGAGTTTGCCGAGCAGACGCAACGACAG
>DATNJO010000594.1:0-2164 GCA_035603895.1 Pyrinomonadaceae bacterium | reverse complement strand
GCGCGGGCTTTGCTACATACCGACGGCGCCTCGCGTTCGGAGGCTGGCTTTTATCGAATGTTCTGTGGGCCGGAGATCGTGAACGACCTACGCAATGCTGTTCGCAATGGTGTCTCCGAAGTGCGTCGTTATCAAACCCAGCGTTGGACTGTCGAAGTATTTATCGAAGTGATCGAACCGCAGCTTCCGCTTGTGATCATCGGGGCCGGTGACGACGCTTTACCGCTCGTTTCGCTCGCAAAAACTCTCGGCTGGCATACGACTGTTGTCGACACGCGCGCGCGTCCGGCGATCGTCGAACGCTTTGCCGAAGCTGATGAGATCGTGTTGTGTCGCGCGGAAGAGGTATGCGATCGAGTGCGGTTGACAGACAGAACGGCCGTCGTGTTGATGACGCACAACTATCTTAACGATCTCGAACTCCTCAAGACGCTCTTGGATACGCCGCTTCGTTATCTCGGGTGTTTAGGTCCGCGGCATCGTACCGAGCAGATGCTGTTGGAGATACCCGACGAGATTGCTTTTCTGAAACAGCTTTACGCTCCTGCCGGTCTCGACATTGGCGCTGACACGCCAATGGAGGTAGCCTTTTCCATAGTTTCGGAGATCAAGGCTGTTGTGACTGGTCGGGAAGGTGGGCTCTTACGTTTGCGCAAGGGGCCGATCCATACGACGGCGCCGCGCGCTGCGATACAGACTTTTGAGTCACTGAAAATGCAATGTGAAGTAGCAGTGGCGTAAAACAGGAGGATCTTGATTGATGAGAGTGTTGACCTTGATCGCACGCCTCTTGCTCGGCGTGCTGTTTCTTGTGTTCGGTTTGAATGGCTTTTTGAACTTTCTCAGCATGGGACCGCCGCCTTCGGGTTTGGCCGGACAGTTCATCGGCGCGCTGTTTGTGTCGCATTACTACTGGGTGATTGCGGCGCTGCAAGTGGTGGCGGGCGTGTTGCTGATCGCGGGTCGTTACGTGCCGCTGGCGTTGGTGCTGCTTGGACCAATCATTGTGAACATCCTGCTGTACCACATTTTCCTGATGCCGGCGGGCATTGTGTTGGCAGTTGTCGCGACCTTGCTGTGGTTCATCGTGTTCTATAGTTATCGTCAGTACTTCTCGGGAATATTCGTGCAACGGGCTTGAGCGTTGGGCCAGTTTAGTTCACAAACACGGGTTGGGGTTGTAGTCCTCGCGGCTGGCGCCTCAACCCGCATGGGTATCGCTGCCACTCCGAAACAACTCCTCGTCTACGACGGCCAGACTCTGATTCGCCGTGCAGCGGAAACTGCGTTGGGGTCTGTGTGCCATCCGGTTGTCGTTGTGCTGGGCGCGAACGCCGTGCGCGTTGGCGCTGAACTCGAGCTCCCGGTGATCGTGACTCGCAATCGCGAGTGGGAAACGGGTATGGGATCTTCGATCCGCACCGGTCTGGAAGCAGTGCTCGCGGCAGACGATGATGTTGACGCGATAGTAGTGCAGCTTTGCGATCAGCCGTTTGTCACTGCCGAACTGATCGACACGTTGATCGAACGTCGTCGTGAAACGGGGAAGACAATTATAGGTACTGAATATCGCGGGACGCGTGGCGTGCCCGCGCTTTTTGCTCGTGAGCTGTTCGCGGAACTGCGTGCGTTGAGCGGCCACGAAGGGGCCCGACAGATAATTCGCAATCATCCGGACGACACTGCTGTGGTGCCGTTTGTCGGAGCGGCCATTGATATCGACACACCGCAAGACTACGAAGCGCTGTGTGTCGCGAACGAATAAGGGGAAAGAGATGGAATACAAGACTTTAGGAAATACCGGGCTGCTGGTTTCGACGTTGTGCTTCGGCACAATGACGTTCAGTGGCGAAGGGATGTGGGAAGCAATCGGCACAACCGATCAGGCTGAGGCCGATAAGTTGATCAGGACGTCGATCGATGCGGGCATTAACTTCATAGACACGGCCGACGTTTATTCCAACGGACGCAGCGAAGAAATTCTCGGACAGTCGCTGAAGAATCTCGGGATTGCGCGGTCTGATGTGGTGATTGCGACGAAAGTGACCAGCCGTATGGGCTCAGGCCGTAATGCGGTCGGCGCGTCGCGCGGTCACATCATGGATTCAATCGAAGGAAGTTTGCGGCGTCTTCAAACTGACTACATCGATCTCTACCAGATCCA
>DATNJO010000593.1:0-7858 GCA_035603895.1 Pyrinomonadaceae bacterium | reverse complement strand
GTGGATGGTCTGTATCGATGACCCAAGTGATAAAGCAACGCTGACGATGAAACTGATCCTGCCCGCGGCGCTAACGGCCGTTGCGAACGGTGAACTCGTCTCTCAAAGCGAGCTACCAGACAACAAACGCATCTTCGAGTGGCGCCAGAAGAATCCCATTCCAACCTACATCTTCGGTTTCGCCGTCGGTCCCTTTCGTGTCGTAAAACAAAAACACAGAAACGTCGGACTTCAATATCTCATCACCAATTACTCCGACACCGAAGCGCGCCGCATTTTTCGCGACACGCCCGACATGCTCGACTTCTTCGAAGATCGCGCCGGTGTTAAGTATGCCGACAAAACCTACACGCAGGTGCTCGCTGCGGGCGGCGTCGAACAGGAGATGAGCAGCTTCACCGCTTTGAAAGAGTCGTACGGAAAGCAGTTGCTGGACAACGATCAGGACCTGTGGCTCGGCGCGCACGAGTTTGCGCATCAGTGGTGGGGCAACATGGTTACGTGCCGCGACTGGAACCACTTTTGGCTCAACGAAGGCGTCGCCACGTTCATCGCCGCAGCATATCTCGAACATCGTTTCGGCCGCGCGGCTTACTTGCGCGAGATCGAAACGTACCGCGCTAATTACGAAAAAGTGCGAGCGGCGGGCAAAGACAAATCGCTCGTGTTTCCCGACTGGCTGAATCCGACGCGCGAAGATCGCACGCTCGTTTACGACAAAGGTGCTTACGTGCTGCACCTGCTGCGGGAAGAGATGGGCGAGTGCAATTTCTGGAAAGGTCTACAAATTTTTACGCGGCGACACTTTGGTAAGTCAGTCGTCACGACCGACTTCGTCGCAGCGATGGAAGAAGCACACGGAAAAAGCTTGAAAGAGTTCTTCGCGAAGTGGGTCTATTTAAGCCGCGGATAAACACGGATTACTTAGACTTTTTACGCGCCATCTGTGCTTTCAGTGTTTTCGAGACGACAGTGTCGAAACCCTCTTCCTTGCTGTTCAACTTCTTTCGTTCAGCGTCGATGAAAGCTTCTCGCTGTTTCGACAACTCGAGTATCCAAGCGCGGATTTCACGCCGCTGGACGAGGCGCTTTTCGACTTCCGTCGTGCGTTGAGCGGGATCCATGTTCTGCAGTTCCTCTGGCAAGTCTACCGGATT
Source organism: Pyrinomonadaceae bacterium (assembly GCA_035603895.1). Lineage (GTDB taxonomy): Bacteria > Acidobacteriota > Blastocatellia > Pyrinomonadales > Pyrinomonadaceae > PSRF01. The sequence continues at coordinate 6,701 of DATNJO010000593.1, read as the reverse complement.
GATCGATTCGAGTTTGACCGAACCGTTTTCAATACTCTGAAGCAGATCTCCGATGTAAGCCTCCTTGTTTGCCACCTTGTTCAACGCCCGCTCGGCTTTCGCCTCCGGAAGTGCATAAGTAATGCGGCCTTCAGCTTCATCCGCTGCTCTTTTTACTTCAGCTCGCCTCGCCAGGCCGCCGGGTCCTGCGCCAAAGCCATACGACATGAACGTGGCGCCGAGTTGGGTGGCCAGGTTTCCCATCTGCTCGTCGTAAGGTGTGGAAATCGTTTGGACGCCGCCGTTGTCGGCGATCGCAAAGTATTCGCCGTTTCCACGCTCCGCAATCGCTTGCCAGGCGCGTGTTGTTTCGCCCATCGTGCCACACTGAATCGTGTTGACGATGATGCCTCGTTGGACAGCGTTCGCAGTGGTTGTGAGCGTGTCGGTAGTGTTTCTGTAGTCGTTATGCGGCGGCGCATCACCGACCAGAAAAACGATTTGTGCCAAATCGGAGGACGCCGGCGACCAGCTAACTTTGTAAACAGCCTCGGAGAGTGCGGTTCGCACGTCCTCGGCTTCGTCGCCACCACCCACGGCGTGGTAATCCATCAACGTTGTGTAGACCTTGTCGAGATCGGAAGTTAACGGCAAGACCTGCGTGACGTATTCATCGCCGCGATCGCGATAAGCAACGAGGCCGATCCGCACCGACGTGTGCGACTCCTGCATTACCTCGTTCACGATCCCCCAGATGCGTTGTTTCGCGCCCTCGATGAGCGCGCCCATCGAGCCTGTGGTGTCGAGCACAAACACCATCTCCAGCCGGGCCGCGGGTTGTTGAACCGCAACCGGTTCGATCACGGGGTTAAACCAGCGTGCCAACCAAAGACTGGCGATGCCAACGCCGATTGCAAACGTAAGTATGGCTGTCAGGATTTTAACGGGCAGCGAATTCATGGCGAGAACCTCCTCCGCGCGGAAGCCGTTGAATAGGGGATTTGTTTGCTTTAGACGTTTGAGGAGGGAATTGGTTCCCGGAAAGTAGCAATCCACAGATTACACAGATTGTTTAACGGAGTCTGTGTAATCTGTGGATGGTTTTTGGAGGGGTTACGGTTCCAGCTTGCTCGAATCGTTTCGCTTCTTGACGTAGACGTCGCCGCGCAGCGTCATGCCGGCTTTGTTTGCGAGTGTTGCCAGGACTGACTCCAGCAATTCCTTATTCTCGAGTTTGAAACTCGTGATGCCGCTGACTTTTGAGTCCGGATCGCTGTATTGCAAGGTCAAGTAGCGCACTTTCGTCTTGATAAAGCGTGCCGGCAGCGCGTAGATGGAGGGAATGGCGCTGGCGACTGTCGCCGCTGATGGACGCTGTTTCTTCGTGTCGGAAAATGCTGAAGTGATCGACTCGTAAGGAATGTGGATCTCTTTCGGCGGCTTCTTGTCCTTGAACACCAACCGCTCGTTGGTATCGTCGAAGGTCAGGGTGCCTTCCATCGTCTTGGTGTAACCTAAGACGCCGCCTTCATATTTGGCTTTGACGGTTGTTGGTGCGGGATTCGGTGCGTTAGCTTTCGCCGGCTCCGACTCCGCAGTGCGGGGACGCTGCGCAAGTGCGCCGGTGAGCAACGCTCCGATGAGTAGCAGAGAAAAAATAAGTCGCATCGTTATCTCCTTCTAGCCGGTTGAATTATTGGGCTAGCGACCAAGTGGGAATCTGATACAGAATCCACCAGAGCAGCAACTGAGCAATCAACACGATCACGCCGACAACAGTGCTGACATAGCAGACCTTTCGTGCCGAACTCATTTGCGGTGAACTGTACGATCGGAACACGCCAACAGTCCCAACCACCACCGCGCCCGGACAGAACAGAATGCCGAGATACGGCACCAGCGAATAGGTCGCGAACGCGCGAGCGGTCGCTGCCAGGTCCGGGAGTTTATCGCGCATTACTCACATTACTGCTTGCCTTGATTGGCAACTGGCTTAACGCGCTCGATCGACTCTTTGAAGTCGGGGTCGCTGGGAGCGAGCGCCGCGCCTTTCTGATACGCCGCTAATGCCTTCGGATACTGCTTCGTGACTTCGTAGGCATAGCCGAGCTCACGATAGATGTTCACGTCGTCAGGGGTCTTCTTCGCCGCTGCGTCGAGTGCTGCGATTGCCTTCGGGAAGTTTGCTGCGCGTGAATGCGCGACGCCTAACAGATAGAACGTCACGCCGGTGGCGTCCTGAGATGCGGTCGCGCGATCGAGCGCTGCGGCTGCGCGAGCATACTGTTTCGCACCGATGAGCGCCTGCCCGAAAAGTGTAATCGCTTCGGCATCCGTGCGCAGTTTTATCAAAGCCTCGCCCGAGCGAACGGCGTTGATGTAGTCGGCGTCTGCCTTTGCTTGATCGGTACTCGTCGCTGCGCGTCGCAAGTATGACGTTGTGAGCAGCGTCCAGGCGCCGGTCATGCGTGCGTCGTTAACGGTAGCACGATTCAGCGAAGCGATAGCCCCGTCGATGTCGTTCTTCCCGAGCGCGATCTGCGCGAGATAGAAGAGCGACAACGAATCTTTGGGATTGAGTTTGACGACTGAGTTGAAACTCTTTTCGGCGTCGGCGGTTTTGCCTGTTTTGTATTCAGCGATGCCGCGGTAGTAAACCATCAGCGCATCCGGCTTGTTCGCGTCGCGCGTGGTGGCGGCGACGAGCAACGGCAACGCTTCCTGATACCTTTCGGAAAGCACATACGCCTGTCCGAGCGCGCTCTCGGTGTTTGGATCTTGCTGTTTCGAACTGCGCTGCAACTCAACTGCTTTTTCCAGATCCTTCGCGGCCTCCGTGTACTGTTTCAAGTTCAACTCGGCAAAGCCGGCGATCTTCCACGCCTCGGGATCGTTCGGATGTTGTGCAGCGAGATCCTTCGCGGCCTTTGCTGCGGCTGCAAACTGTTTTTGTTCGAGCAAAAGATACGCCTGCTTCGTGTCAGCCGCACCGGCGGAGCCCACCGTGCCGCCCGTGCTGCCCGTTCCCGCGATCGGTTTGACCGGTTGCACCGGTTGCGGGTCGAGTAATGAATCGTTTGGGCTCGTGCGCTTCGCAGTGGGCGACGAGGTCGGTTCCGGACGGAGCAACGGTTCCGAAGATTTGTCGGTCGTCGTCGTGCTGCTCTTTTGTGTGGGCCTGGCGACGCGTCTCGGCCTGGTCGACTGCGCTTCGCACGTGGCCACTGACAGAAGGAGAATAGCGGCGATAAGCGTAAATCTACTCATAATGCGTACGATTGTATGCGGGGAAAGGTTAGGTTTGAAAGCTCAGAACCGGGGTTATTCCCCGGTTCTTCCATAAAACAAACCTTCCGATGCGAGTGAGGGTGGTTTGCGTTGTGTTTATGCCACAGATTTCACGGACTAACACCAATTACTTCTTGATGAAAGTACGTTTGATTTGCTGTTTGCCTTGGGGACCTTCCGCAACCAACTCGATTTTGAGGGTTTTGCCGTCTGCTGAGAGCTCCCTCGCTGTTGCTCTTGTCCAATTGCCAGGTCCCACTGAAATCCGCTTTCGCGGAAGCTGCGGATGCCGCTGCCGCAGGACCAACTGTCGCAGGCGCGCGGTTTTGGGCGGCAATGTTGTCGAGCATCTGGCGTAGTTCGGTTTCCGGCAACCAGCGCCCGCGCACCATCACGCCCTGACGCTTCGACAGATTCGCGACCGATTGCAATGGGTTGGCGTCGAGCAAGAGCAGGTCTGCGCGCATTCCGGCTTCGACTGTACCGAAGTCGCGAGACGTTTTGAACACGCTGGCGAAATACTCGGCTGGATTGCGTGTTGCCGCCTCGAGGGCTTCATAAGGCGTCAACCCTGCCTCAACAAAGCTTTGCAATTCTCTGTGCGTAGCAAAGCCGGGAACGAGAAAGAATTGCGGCGAATCCGGACCGACGAGCAGCTTCGCACCCGCAGCTCGCAACGCGACCAGCATTTTGTTGCGCAGAGCGAGATAGCGTTGCCGCTCGCTGAGCGGTACCGGCTGGCCCAGGGTTGACTGTTTCTGTTTGGCAAAACCTTCGCGCATCTTGGCCGGGATGTATTGCATCTCGGGCCACTTCAAATATTCGTCCGGCGTCGTGTCGGAGACTACCAGTTTGAATAGCGTTAGGGTCGGGTCGTTCCACACGCCTGCCTTGCGCGTGGCTGCGGCAAGCGCGGAGATCTTGCTTTCGTCGATGTGTTCGAGCACCGGTCCTACTACGACCTGCGACGGCGAGGGCGGCACGGGCGAATTGTCCGCGACCATTGCTTGCAGATATCCGTCCAGGTGCTCGATCGAAGTTTGTTGTGCTTCGAGTGCACGCTTCAAGCCGACCGTTGCGGTGACGTGTCCGGCGAAGGGAATCCCGACGCGTTTCGCAGTCGCCGCGATCGCTGCGTAAGTTTCCGGTGTTAATCCTTCATGAACCTTGATTAGATCGTAGCCCGCATTTTTCTGTTCGGTTACGACCCGTTCGGCCACTTCCGGCGTGGACACGTTGTTGCCGAGCAGTGGTGGTCCAGCCGTGTAGATCGTCGGTCCGAGTACCTCACGTTTAGCGACCTTGTCGCGCAAGAGAATATGTTCCGGCTTGCCAATCATGTTTCGCACGGTCGTAACGCCATTCGCCAGGAACAGTTGCAACTGCTGCTGAGCGAGATCGTTCTGCCCCGTTCCGGGAAACAAGTGGACGTGCATGTCGGCGAGGCCGGGCATGAGGTATTTGCCGCGCCCATCGATTTCGCGCGCTCCGGCGGGCACTTTCGTCTTGTTCGCAGGACCGATTTCCGCAATGCGGCCGTCACGCACGATGACCGTTTGGCCTTCCACGATTCGTTCGCGGTCAAACGGGACGACGTTCACGTTGACGAAAGCAATGGTCTGTGGCGCGCCTGGGGTCTGATTGGCGTTCTGCGCAAAGGCTGTGACGAACGTTGCCGTTACGACGAGCAGAGACAGGATCTTTTTGATTGTGGCTTTCATGGCGTCAGAGTCTTACAGAGGGTAAACACCGGCGACAACCGAATTGTGATGAGAGGTGTTCTGGGTGTGATGTTCAGTTGTTTTCGGCTCCGAGCACGGCGAAGAACCGGTCGCGATAATTGCGACTCAGCATCAGGTGCTGGCCGTTCTTCAGGACCAGATCCTGATCGCCGTTGGAGCGCGGATAGATTTCTTTGATCTTTTCGATGTTGACGATTACCGAACGATGCACGCGAACGAATTTCTCGGGGTCGAGTTTTGTTTCAAGCGACTGCATTGTGCCGCGGATCAAATGCGACTCCCGCCCCGCGTGTATCTTCAGATAGTTTCCGTACGTTTCGATCCAATCAATCTCGTCCGTTGGCAACAGGATGGTGCGTCCGGTGAGTTTGATGGTCAGTCTCTTCAGGAATTTGGAGCCTGTTTTGATGTCTTCGAGCATCGCGCGAAAACGACTGTCGAGATCGACGTCCTGGGCCGGTTGGGCGAGATGAGCTTTCGCGCGTTGGACGGCTTTGCTGAGACGTTCGCAATCCACGGGTTTGAGCAGGTAATCAAGCGCGTTCACCTCGAAAGCCTGAATGGCGTATTCGTTGTACGCAGTGACGAAGATGACTACGGGCATGTGCTCCGTTTTGAGCGCATCGAGAACGCCGAAACCGTCCAGCGCGGGCATCTGCACGTCGAGAAAAATAAGATCGGGCGATAAAGCACGGATTGCTTTGACGGCTTTGTCGCCGTTGTCACACTCGCCCACGACCTCCACGTCGGGATGGTCCGCAAGGCAGCGTTTGAGCCGTTCACGTGCGAGCTGCACGTCGTCAATAATCAGCGTTCGTACCATAATTTTCCGCTTCTCTAAACGGAAGACTGATGCGGATCGTCACGCCCCGTCCGGGAAAGCTGCTGAGGTTGAAATCCTGAGCCTCGCCGTAGAGATGTCGTAAACGCTCCTGCGTGTTGACCAATCCAAGACCGTTGCCATCTTCCTGCTCGGGCATGCCCAATCCGTCGTCAGTAATCTCTACGTAAAGCTTGCCGTCGAGATGCCTCGCGTAGACTTCTATATTTCCTCCTTCGGGCCGGGGTGAGATGCCATGCTTGATTGCATTCTCCACGAGCGGCTGCAAAAGCATATTCGGCACGCGTGCGTCGAGGGTTTCAGGATCGATGCTCATTCTTACGTGCAACCGATCGCGCATGAGCGTCCGCTGAATCTCGACATACTTTTCGAGAAAGTCGATCTCCTTTTTCAACGTCACTTCCTGCGACTTTTCGCTCTCGAGCGAGAAGCGCAGCAACTCGCTGAGCGAAACGATGCTGCGGTCCGCGGTCTTCGGATCGCTGTAGACCAGCTCGGCGATGGCGTTAAGCGTGTTGAAGAGAAAGTGTGGATGCAGTTGCATCCTGAGCGCCTGTAATTGTGCCTGCGCTAGCCGAAATTCCCGCTCCTGATACTTGCGAAAGTAATTGACCGCCTGACTGACGGCGACGATGCCCCAATAGACCATGACGTTTGTCGCGCCCAAGCCGACCAGCAGGGCAACGATGGGCACCGGCGCCCGGTATGTTTGAGCCCACGCGAGCAGGAGCGCGTTAACGTTTTGCAGCAGAAGGATGTGCGCCAGCGAAACCGGCACACAAAGCAGCAGATGGATCACCAAATTGCGCAAAAGCCTGGGACGCTCAAACGCGAAGCGGCCGCCGAGCCAC
>DATNJO010000592.1:0-2069 GCA_035603895.1 Pyrinomonadaceae bacterium | reverse complement strand
TGGGGTGTTCGGTTGGCACCTCGAAGTCGCAATTACACAAGGCGCGGATGAAATTACGCGGACTTTTGAGGCAACAGAAAGCCAGTGAATGGCCTCGAAGCTAAGAGCCCGCGTGATTCAGCAACGAACACCGAAGCTTTGCGCAGTCTTCCCTTGATTGATGACAACCGGATTAAGGTTCTGTTGGACAAACAGTTTTCATTCAGAATTCTGCGCGTTGGTGCGACAGAACGAAGGTGGTAAGCAATGAACTGCGAGCAGTGTCAGGAACTCATCCATGACTTAGTCGATGGCAGCATTAGCCAGCGCGATGAGTTCACTCTTAATACGCACTTAAAAGATTGTTTGGATTGCGAGAGCGTGCGGCAGGATCTAACGTCGATTCTGAGCTTCTGCCAGACGCACCGCGGCGAATACGAAGCACCGCCCAACGAACAGGCGCTCTGGTTGCGCATTCGCAACGTGATCGAAGCTGAGAACGGCCACCATGTCGTGGCGCAAACCGACGTGCGACAGCCGTCGTTCTTTGGCCGGTTGATGGGTCGAAGCTGGGAGCTTTCCCTGCCGCAACTTGCGTCTCTGACAGCAGCTATCGTTTTGCTCGTTTCGCTGACGACGGTTGTGGGTCTGCGTCGCTGGGCTGGCACAGAGGCTTCGCATGCTGCGCCGGAGGCTGAAGCTTCCAACGTAAATGATCGTGTCTGGCAACGACGACAGTTGATCAACTATTGGAGCCACCGAGTCGAGCAGAACAAGGCCCGCTGGAGCCCCGATGTGCGCGAAAAGTTTGATCGCACTATGCGCGAAATCGACGAAGCCGTAGACAGATCGCTCACTGAGTTGAACCGTAATCCTCATGACGATGTTTCCGAGCAAATGCTCAACGTGTCGTTGAACGACAAGCTGGAGATGCTGAAAGACTTCTCCGATCTATAGTCCTGGTTGATGAAAAAGTTTTGGTGTACTCGAAGTTTTGTTTTATAACCGCCCCACACTGATGAGACGTAGATTTATATCCTGGCGCGGACCAGTTCGCGCCGGCCTCCTTACAATTGGCACCGTTCTAACGCTGATCTCAGTCTCGACAGCCGTCGCTGTTAACGCCCAACAGCAATTGTCGAAACGATATCCTGGCGGAAAGAACGTTCGCGTCGAACTGCGCAACATCTCCGGCACGATCATCGTCGAGTCGTGGGACAAGAACGAAATCAGGCTGGTGGCAACGATCGAATCGAAGAACGCGAACGTCGCTCCAAAGCAAGTTAACGACTGTTTGATTGTCGATGTGATGGGCGACAATCGCGGCCGCGGCGACGTCGGCGCCATCAATTTCAAACTTCAGGTTCCCGTTAATTCATCCGTGGACGTCGAAACACGCGTTGGCAACATCAGTGTTTCAAACATCCGCAGCGGTCTGGTGCGTGCGCACGTTTCTTCGGAAGGCGACATTGAGTTGACGAACATTTCCGCCACTCACGTAGTCGCTCAAAACATCATCGGCAACATCTTCTTCGACGGCGAGTTCTCCAGCGGCGGCACCTACGAGTTCAAATCAACGAAAGGCGATATCACGATTCGCATTCCTGGAAATTCGGCGTTTCGCCTCGTAGCCGCATCGCCGACGAGACAGATCAAACTCAACGATTTCTGGAACAACGGTTTCAAGACGCAGGACGGACGCAGAGTTGTCGGCGACGTTGGCGATGGCCGCTCGTCTGTCTCAGTAACGAATTTTAGTGGTCAGATCACTTTCTTGCGGAAATAATCCGCAGTTGCAATGGCAAGCCCGGATACGGACGTTGCATCAGCAGCGTCCGTTTTTTTATTTTGCATTCTGCGAAAGGATGCTTACTATTAGCGCGCACTCGATGACAATCCTTAAGCCCGCTGCCTTTCTAATTCTGTTAGCCGCTGTGTTGCCGTTGCCGTTGCGCGCGACGCAAACGACGAAACCGTCAACGCAGTCGCCGCCCGCGATTCAACTCCTGACTCGCAGCACGCGCCGCAGCGAGTCCCGCCGCTTTAATTACGGCGGCACCGTGACACTGATCGGCGCACCACGCGGCGCC
>DATNJO010000591.1:0-3350 GCA_035603895.1 Pyrinomonadaceae bacterium | reverse complement strand
AAGTCGGCCCGTGCTCGACCCTTGAGCTCCGGATCCGGTTCCTCGATTTCCGGTGGTTCCTCTTCAGTTGGCGGCTCGATCTCCGGCAGGTTCCAGGCGTCTAAATAAGAGTCGGCGCTGAGAAATATCCAGAGGTGCTCGAGATACTGACGGCCCAGGAGGTTGCGCATCGAGTAGTGTGACGACAGCGCATCCATGCTCAGAACTTCTTTGAGATCCTGATCGATACCCGATTGCTGCGGCGTGTCGTCACTGCGCCCGAGACGCGGAGTCTCAGGAAAATTGCCGCGCCAGATCTGGCGCAAGCGAATCAGAAAATCACGCAATGCTGCGTCGTGACTGAATAGAACGTCCTGCCCACTTGGTGGTTTCCACGCATCGAGTGAAGTGACCGGAAGAAACCCGTAAGGCTGTTTGCCAACGCGAATCGCCGGCAGTGGTCCAGTCGCTCGAACGTACTTAATGAAGTGATCGCGCGCCCAGACGATGTCGTCATCCGTAAGCGGACTTTCGCCCGGCTGACCAACGCCGAGCATCTGCAACAGGAAGTAGCCCCACGTAGCTTGCCACAACGCTGTATTCATGTTTTGCGCGTCAGGCTGATCGGTTTCCGCTGCGTGCGAAAGGCTGGCGAAGATATCGGGCGTGAGCTTCAATCCCAACGCCGTGGTCAGCACATCAGCATTCGATCGATCTCCCGTTCGAACGGTGGAGCCGACGCGTTCCGCGCGATAGCTAGCTTCGTGACCGGGATCTTCCGAACTAAAACCTGATGGCGCGCCGGCTGTATTGTTGGAAGGCGTACCCGGTGGTACGAAACTCGTGCCGTCGGTGTAGTGATGCGCATTGAATATCTGCGTCAGGTCAGGAGTCCAGTCATTGGAATCGCCCGCTTTATCTTTCACACCCATCACCAACAGAAAATCCAGTCCCGCTGCCGCCGCCTCTTTGGTTAGCTTCGCGCGGATTCCCATCCCGACTTCTTCAGCCGCATCGAAATCCACCATCCACTTCATTCCCGCATCGATACCAAACTGGTCTACAACGGCTGTGGGAGATGGATCTGGACCAGCCGCCAGTGATGCGCGGATCGGACGACCGCTGACGTTCACGACCAACTGCCCGTTCTTGTAACCAAGCAGAAACCAGTTGTTTGGCAACACCCGCGCGATTGGCGCGCGCAGCCACGGTTCTGCTTGAGTAGCCGGAGTAGGGAAACGGATCTCCTTTTCCAACACTGCATCGGGGTCCAGCGGGTCTTTTGGACGAGCTTCAGGATTCTCCGGTTTGAGCGCGAACGCGATCCAGGCGGCGCGCGGCGGATCGAAACGATCAGCCAACTGACGCCACGCGGCCTTCGCACGCTCTTCATCGTTGGCGGCGCGCCACGTTTGTTCCCAGAAGTGTTTCCCCCAATTCAGTTCTTCATCAGTCAACGCCGGTTCGTGAGTGTCGACGTGCACCTTGTCGGGATACACACGCACGCGCAACTCGGAACTTCCGTCTAGTTGTGAAAAGAATCGCGTCTCGAGTCGCACGGGAAACAACACGAGTGGCTGTGCCGATCCGAAGGAGAGCTCCTTCGCCACGTCGGGCGTTTGCGGAATATTTGGAATGTCAGGATTCGCGGTTTTCATGAGGTGCTTTTCCCGATCATCTGCCGGGCGTGAATAGCGATGCGCACCGGCCGCTGCAAAGTGATGAAAGCCTGATGCACCGAGTTCTTGCCCCACTTGACGCGATCGATTTCCGGGAACGTTTTATTAGCCGGCACGTGCGAGAGCGTTTTCAACTCGTCTTCGGTGTTAGCGAAGTGTCGCCAGTTCAGATCGTCCCAGGTTGTTAGTGGCGGCGGCTGTGGTGTCGTGAAGTTTGCGATGTCCAAACCGAAGCGCGGTTCGGTTGGTTGTTGTTGAATTACGAAGAACCATCCATTTGCATCGTTTGGGGCTTTGCCCAGCGCTTCGTTTTCGGAAAGATCGAAGCCGACGAAAGTGATGTCGGGCTTGAGTGTGCCGCGAAACAGCGGATGCTTTTCGTCCTCGGGTTTGCGCGACACGTCCAATGGTCCACCTGTTTTCACGGCGCGCACTGCGTAGATGACCGAGTTCGGATAACGGCGCAGCAACTCGCCGCGAATGAGCAAGACCAGTTTGCCGCTGGTGTGCGGTGTGTTGTCTCCGAGATGTTTGTTACCCCAGTTTGTGATCGGTTCTTCGAGGTCAATTTCCGCTTTGCCAACCGACGTGTCCCAGAATTGACGGAAGTAAGTGCCGCGTTGATCGGTAGGGAAGTCGCGCCAGAGAAGCTCGCTGCTCATCTCGGCGTTCAAACCGACCATGAACGACTCAACAAACTGTGGGTTAGTTTCGAGGAGCGCTACCGTATCGGGCGGCACGCCGTCGAGACCGGGAAGTAAGAAGTCCTGTGAGAGGTCGCGCAATGCTTCGTACATTGGTTGCGGAAAGTTCGGCGCGTCCATGATCGGATCGAGCGGATCTTTTTGCGGCTGGTTACTGCCGTCAGTCGATGTCAGGGAAGCGAATATGCGCGTGGTGATGGTTTTTTCCGGGTCGACGCTTTGTAACAGCCTGGTCTTCACGCCTGCGCCGAACAAGTTGAACTGTGGCGCGAGGGCTGCTGTCTTGAAGGTCAGGAAAAGTTTTCCCAAGTGTTCGTGATGGGCTTTCGCCACTTTGCGAAACATCGCTGCGTCGGGACTGTCAGCACCGGCACTGAAGTTCAAAAGAGTTCGTTTCGGCGTGACGTTTTCAGGCACGACCTTGAAATCGCTGAGCTGAGGCGTTGAGTCGAGTGTTGCTGAGATTCGCTCGGCACGCACGGTGTTTTTGAGTGTGGCTGCTGTTGCCGGCAGGGCTTCTGACACCCGATTGATGTTTGCCAGTCCGGTTGGTTGTTGAGTAACGAACGTGGCAGTCGCAAGAGTCGCAAAAGTGCCCAAAGTGCCGAAAGTGTTTAGCCTCGCGGCGAACGCGACCGGTGCTGCTGCGGTGGTGGTGCGTGCTGTGAAACGGGCGCTGACAATACCTCGAGTGCTGGTCATGCGCCGCAGCGGTGCGGAGACAGCAGTGTCGGGGAGTGCCGACTGCGAGATTTTTTGTGACAGCAGCGCGCGTTTGTCGGTAGCAGTGGTCGCCTCGACCACGAGCCGCGACTGCGCCGGAGCCAACACCTTGAGCAACGTGTCTTCAGAGAATCGGCTCAAGTGTCTGGCGTGGTAAACGGCGCCGACCGCGCGGCCCAGTTGGGCCTGCCGCTTCATTTGATTGACTCGCTGAATCTCGCCGAGTTGTTCCCACGCTGAAGCCATCAACTCTTCCTGATCGGTC
>DATNJO010000590.1:0-7383 GCA_035603895.1 Pyrinomonadaceae bacterium | reverse complement strand
TGTCGGCAAAGCGACGACCGCGAGCGGTTGTAACATGCCGGTCGCGCCCGCGTTGATAGTCACCAGATCATCAACGCTGACACCGAACAGTTGCGCCACACCGTTCACGGTGTCACCAGGTTGGACCGTATACGGAAACTGGTCGATTTCGTAAGTCTGCGGTGGACCGGTGGGCGAGACAAAGGTCGTAAAGTTCTCGTATGACTTCGTGAACGGCTCCGGCAGGAGCTGCGACATCGCGAAGTAACCGGCTGCCAACGCGCGCGTGTCAGGTGCGAGTGCGGAGCCTTCCGCGCCCTGCGGTACATACTGGCCGGTTCCCGAAACGAAGAGATTCTCGCCTTGTAACTTGACGATCGGTATGGGCCACGCGGTGGCGCCGGTGGGACCCGGATTGTCCAGCATCCATTGCTCGTAAAATTGCGTGTACGAATACCACGGCGTCTGATCGGGTTGCGGCGGACCGATCGAGCGCACGAAGAAGAACGCCGATACCAACTCCTTCGTGGCGTCAATTGGCGAAGCGACCGTGAACGTCTGCCCGGGAATGTCTATCTGCGCGCCGGGCTGAAGCAGACTTGTGTTATTGGCGTTCGGATTACCGGTCGGCAGTTCGAACGTGAAGAGAGAAGCCGGGCCGGTCGGTCCCGACAGTCCGTATTGAGCACTGATTGTTTTAAGAGTTTCGGTGCCCCCGCTCGGGCCTGCTTGTACCTGATGTTGCGCGCCCGTGATCGTCATAACCACCGGCGTTGCGGTTTTGTATTGCAGCGGATATTCCGGGTTCGCCGCGACAATCGACTCGGGTGTGACACCGGTGTTGATGCTGACTGAAGTTCCGGCCGCCAGACTGTCGTCATGCCGGTGTCCAAGCAGGTGCGGGTTGGTCGACTTCAGTTGATGCAGCGACACGCCGTGCCGGCCCGCGATGGTGCCGAGTGTGTCGCCGGCCCGTGCGCTGTATTCGACGTCGATACCGTTGAACTGATCGGCAATTGATTGCAGCGATTCAGCCGGTCCGGATGCGCCTGTCGAACCGGTTGGTTCATACGGGTAAGACTTCAGCAGATCGATCGCCGCGTTGACTGCGCCTTTCGTGAGCATCGCGAAGTAATCACGAAAGACGAAGGTGCTGAGCGATTCGCTGCCGGTGGGACAACCTTCCGGTCCCGGCTCCGTGCGGAAATTCGTGGCCGGCTGATTCGAGGCCGAAAGATTATCAGTTGGTCCTGTCGACGATGTGTTGACTTGTAACTGCCGGTAGTAAGCGGCGAGTGCTGCTTCGTAATCAGCGTCGATACAGTTGTAGTTCCAGAACTGCACGGGAGGTAACCCCGATGGTCCCATCGCCAGATCGGGGATCATCGGGAAGACGGTGGCCGACACTTCCGGCGCGGTATCGTCTGCATTCAGCAAGCCGCTCGGATGCACTGAACCCGACGGTCCCATCGGCGTCCGAATCTGCAAGACGTAGTTCAACTCCATGAGCGCGGCCAGCGCGTCGTAAGTGAAGACGGATTGCCAGTTGCTCGAATCGGCCAGGAAATCGGAGATCGCTTCGAGATCGGAAGCGAGTACGTATTGCGCCGGTGGCGGCACGTCGACGCCGGGAGGCCGTGTGTAAGACGAAAGCGCCCACTTGAACATGCCCGACACGAGTAGATCGAACGGCGTGGCGCCGCTGTTTGACGACGCGAGCAGGCGCACTTCCTTCGCGGTGCGCGCCTCGGTCGAGACGCTGTTTTCCGCGAAGAGTGACATCACGATTTGATATTGCGGGTCGCCGGTTGATCCGTTGCCGCTTGAATCACCGCGCAGCAAGTGTGTGGCTAAGACCGCACCCGGCAGAGCTACTGTCAACGCAGGAAGAAGCGACAGTTCGACGGCTTGCACCGTCGGAAACACTTTGCGCGGCGTCCAATTGAACGTGCCGTCTTCGTTGAGCGCCGCGAGTAGCACGCGTTGCAGACGCGCACCGCTGAGTTTGCTGCGGCTATACATCCCCGCTTGTTGCCGCAGCATCAGCGGTGGTGTTTGCGCGGTCTCGAGTTGCCACGGTGGCGTACTGTTCGAACCGATCGTAAACGACAGGTCGAGAGTCATCGAGAAAGAGAAGCTGATGCGGATGAACGCAATCTTGATCGACACCGAAACGCTGACCGCGAGCGACAAACCGATCTGGATCGCTTTATATGCTTCGATCGTGAGCGTGACCTGCGCCTGGGCGGTTACGTTGACGTTTGCCTGAATGATGCCGAAATCGACCTTGCCGTAGAGCTTGCCGACGATTGCCGCGGTGCCCTGGATCAGGTAGTACTGCGCCGATCCCACTGAAGTGTTATTCGGGTTGAACCAGGCAAACACGCCTTCCACGACGGCTACCATCGTGACCGTCACGCCCGCTGACAGAATGCCTTTGTTGAATGTTCTACCGAGCCCGACGTTGACCGCCAGTCCCGCTTCAATCACCGGCGAGAATGTGCCGTTCGTGATCTTCGGAACGCGTTCGGACGTTGCGCCATTCAGCACCGCGAAGTAGAAACCGCCGTAGCCGATAAACGGTCCCGCCTGGACGCAGAACGATTTCGAAAAATCGAGTCCGACGGGGAAGCCCATATCGATGCGGAAATTGCCGTTGGTGTAAATGTCGATGGTGACTGTCGGAATCGTGACTGAGACGACGCCAAACTGTAATTGGCGGAATGCTTCGGGCAGCGTCAGTTCGATGTGGTAGACGCCGATCGTGTCTGTGATCTTCTTATAGAGGATTTGAAAATCAAGACCGGAGAACGATTTCACCTTGTCGCCCTGCAACGCGATGCGGACACCGTAGAGCGTGGGGTCGTTAAAGACCACGCTGATCGAGACGGCTCCGATTACGGTGAAGTCAGCGCCGATCAACCAGTGGCCGTTACCAGTGAACTTCAGCGTGTCGAGGATTGGTAAGAGCAGCGGATTCTGATCGTCCGATCCCGTCGGCACGAAGTCTTCTTGCAGCGCTTTGATGACTGACTGCACGTCGGGAAATGCGCGTGCGTCGCGGAAGCCGATGTTTTGACCGAGACCGAGATAACGCAGGTCGAGCAGTTGATCGCCTTTGCCTGCGGGAGTGGGCGCTGGTTCGTTCAAGAGATCCCAGGAGAGCGGGTCGCTGTCAGTGAAGGTCTGATCGACGAACCGGCCAGTGATGCTGATCTGCACGGTTGTCTTGCCGGCTTTGTTGACGTAAGTCAACGCGAGCGTGTCGATGTAAGCGATGCCGAGGTTCTGATCGAGCTTGTAACTGATGCCGACGGTTTTCTTAGTC
Source organism: Pyrinomonadaceae bacterium (assembly GCA_035603895.1). Classification (GTDB taxonomy): domain Bacteria; phylum Acidobacteriota; class Blastocatellia; order Pyrinomonadales; family Pyrinomonadaceae; genus PSRF01. The sequence continues at coordinate 4,076 of DATNJO010000590.1, read as the reverse complement.
AGGTTGACGACGAGGTTGAGGTTGTCGAACCTGATCTGATTGAGCACGTCCCACGGCGGCGACAGTGAGAAGCCGAGGTTCGGGTCAACCAGGTTAACGAGGTACACGACAATATCGCCGAACGAGACGCCGCCGAGGTTAGCTCTGATAATACTGTCGCCGGTCTTGGGATCTCTGCTGTAAACGCAGGTGAACGTGATGCCGTTGTATTGAATGACGAACGTAATCGTCGTGTTGCCGAGGACGCCGAAGTTGTAGACCACGCCGACGTTGAATGCGTTGACGCTTAATTTTCCGCTGACAAAACCCGAGTACTGCCGTTCCTCGCCCGGCGGTGGACCGGGTGAGTTAAGCGATATCGCTGCTTCGATCGTTATGGTTGGTAAGTTGTCGTAAACGAAAGGCCACACTAGTGCGCCCGCGAAGGAAAATGCGCCTGTGCCGGTGTTGAAAGAAACATCGAACTGCTGCAACGTGATCGCGCCCAGATTGGCGGGCAAATTCGGGTACTGGTTGTCAGTTACTTTGTCGACGAAATCCTGAAGTGTGCGCCCCTGTGAATCGGGATCGAGTTGGCCCGAGAACTGCCAACCTTGACCGCTGCCGGCGTAGCCAGCCGAAACCAGGAACTCGAAGGAGACGATCGTTACTCTCATGCTCGCGTTCCCTGTGATTCCGCTCGGGGTATACACGAAAAAGAACCTCGTATCACCGAATTCGACGAGCGGGACAGGGAAAGGCCACGTGCCCTCCAGTTGCGTCTGGAACTGGAGTGTTCGCGGGCCGGTCCGGGCTTCCAGCAGGAATTCCGCGATCACTAAATTGAGGTCGATGTCGATACCAGTGAATTGCTTGAACAACGCCGACAGAGGCACGGGAGAATCGGGATCGAGTTGCGCGTAGATTTCAACGTCGGGTGCTGTCGGCGCGTTGATGCCGCTCAATAGCACCTGGAGGTTGATTCGTGTGGCTGTCGATCCGGTGCCCAGTTGCAGTGTGCCGGTGGCCATACCGATGAGTTGCGGGTTCTCACCAAACGGTGAGACTACTGACCACTGAACAGCCATGTCGCCGGAAATGTTGAGACCGAAGATGGGCGCAGCCCAACTCTTGTTCGGCGTGCTGGCCACGCGGAAGCCTATCGTCCTGATCTGCGGCGACGTCGAAGGAATGATTGAAACGGTTACGGTGTCGAGGAAAAATCCGAGTGTGTTGAGACCGCTTGGCAGCGGCAGGTTGTGACCGTTGACGTAATTAACGAGCGCCTGCAAGCCTGACGCGAGGCTGTACTGCTCCTTGTTCTCGATTTCTCCGATGATGTCCCACGCGAAATTGCCCTGGAGGATCGATGCGCTCAACTTTATTGTCGGGAAGCTTCCGATTTGAGTCGTCCCGACGAGGAGCATGGTTGACGCGGCGGGCTGAGTCTCGGGATCGAGGCCGGCATCTGTTGTCCCGAAGTTAAGTCTCAACTGGCCCAACTGATCTATCGAATACCCGGGGAGATCGCCGGTGAGGTCCAAAGCGGGGTAGAGGTTTGACCGAAGAACGACGGGTCCATGTGTCGCGACGTTACTGGCTCCCGGTAAATAAGGAGCGACGGATGACAGTGGACCCTTCGTCAAATCGACCTTACCAGTGAAGCTGAGTCCCTGCGGAAATCCGCCATGCGCGGCCGTGTTGACTCGGAAGTGTGGCTCCTTGATGGCGATGTCGTTGTAGAAAGACGGGAGCCATTGAAGAATCTTGTCTTTATATCCGTAGTAATCAGGGAACGGAGCGAAGTTCTTTGCGAAGGCCCAGTCTGCGGGCGCGAGCGGTGTTGCGTCGAGCAGCAGTCTCACTTCGGTGCCGACCACTTCAGCGCTGATCTCCACGGAGTACTCGATCTTAGGATCAGGTCCTGAAGGGAAGAGCACAGCCTTGCCGACGATCCACACGCACGGGTCTCTGGGTTGAATCAGATCCGTCTCCGCGTCGCGCTGTCTGACAATTAGCGACGGAAGCAGCAGCTCTTTGGCAAGGTCGCCTGCGGCGTTGAAGAGAGCATAACTCAGCTCAATAAACTCGCTGCCCGGTTCACCTTGCGTCGCTTGGTTCAGGCAGTCAATCAGCTCCTGGCAGTTGGTGGGGTTACACTGCGCCATAATTTCTTAACTACCTGACTTGGCCGGACTCGAGGTGTCGCTGACAAAGAACGTCGGAGTTTTCGCGCCGTCGAACGTCATGCTCCACTGCACGCCGAAAGTTACGCCCTGCGCCACGGAAGTCGTTTTGCCCTTTTCATCCACCATCTTTTCGGTAGCTTTCTTCACCACGTACCAGAGGTTCAGGAAGATTTGGTTCTTCGTGAAGACGTTAAAGTACTCCTTGCCCGACTCGCCGCAGCAGTACCAGTGATCGGCGATCTTGTTCAACGTTCCGCTCTTGATCACGTTGTTGATTGTGAAGCAGTAGGGATGGGCCCAAACGAAATCGCCGCTGGCAAAGATGGCCTTGGGCTTCACTGCCTTGAGCCACGTATCGCTCGTTCCAGCTTTGGCCCCATGATGACCGAGCTTTAACGCGTAGGCATTGAGAAAGCCGGCAGCAGCATCCTTGAAATTCTCGATAATCTGATGCTCGACCTCTTCCTCAGCATCTCCCATGAAAATGACCTTGTTGCCACTCTGATCGGCAAACATCAGACAGATACTCAGTGGGTTCGGTACTTCAGCGTCTAAATTCGGGTAGTTGGCGTTGAGCAGGTAGACCTTGATGTCACCGCCGGCAAACTGCCAGTCGAATTCCACTGAACCATCGATACCGTCCACCTCAGCGTGAGCGAGAGAGGGCTGATCGCCGATCTTCTCCACGACGTGATTCGAGATCTTCTTGATCAGACCCTTGTAAAGTTTTCGCTTGCCACCGTAGGTCAGCCTACCGATGCTGAGGTCTTCGAGCCCATAGGATTTGTATTCCGCTTCGATGAGTTGCATGATGCGGTTGTAGTGATCCTGGTCTGGATGAGTGATGAAAAGATGATCCAGATAGGGCACTTTTTTGTCGCGGGCTTTGCTAATTTCATCTATCGTTCTCACGAGATAACGAAATGCGTCTTCTGCTCCGACCTTGAATTTCGTGTAAGGCTGCACGCCGAAATCGATTAGAGCGAGCTGCTGAGTGGCGGGAGTGTTGCCCATGATGACGAGCGTGCCGTCACCCATTCCAACGTCGAGAAACTGAAAGTTCATTTTCGCCATCGATCGCTACTCTCCGCACCCGCCGCACTCGCTTGAATCCTTCTTCAAAGACTTCGTCTCCGTTTGGGACGGAGCCAGTGCTTTCGGCCCGGTTGGCCCGCTCGGTCCGGTTTTCGAGGGATTCTTCGCATAGGCCGCGTACCAGCCGAGCGTTGTGTTCGCCGCTTTCGGATTCGGATCGCCGAAGAGGAGGAGATTCGTGCGTCCACCCGGCGGAAATTTCGCACCAAAAATGCTTAGCGCGATGTTGGCGAACCGCATGAGATAGGCTTGTTGTTCTTTGTTTTCGAGCAGTGCCAGGCTGCCGATCGAGAGTTTTAACGGTCCCTCGATGATCAGTGTCTTGCTGTCGCGCTGCGAGCCCGGCAACTGAATCGCAACGGCGACGTTGTAAGTCTCCGTGCTCGGTGCCCATGCGGCGAGCAGCGTCGCTGTGAAGTTTGCTTTTGGCGCGAGGCTGCCTTGCGATCCAAGGCTCAGAGACATTTGCAGGCCGAACCACGGATCGCCCAGCGATCCGGTCGGAAGCGGCGTATCCATCGCGATGTAAGCCAGATCGGCCGGCAACGTCTCCGCGTTACCCTGCAACATGCCGACGACTTGCAGCGGGAAACGACTAAAGAGACTCTGCGGCCGCGCGTTGCTCGAACCGGGATCGAATACCATCTGCCCCGCTTCAAAAGCGAAGGTCGTTTCTTCCTGCGCGGTTTGGTTGGTTGGTCCACTTGGTCCGGGAGATTCGGTTGGGCCTGTCGGGCCTGTTGCACCGTACGACATCGAGATCATGAGGTTTGAGAACTGTAACCCGCCGGATGGACCGTCCGATCCTGTGTC
>DATNJO010000589.1:0-3146 GCA_035603895.1 Pyrinomonadaceae bacterium | reverse complement strand
CCGCGGGGACGAGCGACATCCCGGTCGCTGAAGAAGCCGCTTTAACGGCGGAAACGATGGGCAACACGATCTCACGTATCTGGGACGCCGGCGTCGCGGGGATTCATCGCGTGCTCGCGGAGCGCAGTTTATTGCAACGTTCGCGCGTCGTGATTGTGGCCGCGGGGATGGAAGGCGCGTTGCCATCGGTGGTCGGCGGTCTGGTAGGCGTACCAGTCGTGGCCGTGCCAACCAGTGTCGGTTATGGCGCATCATTTGGAGGAGTGGCAGCGCTGCTCGGCATGTTGAACTCTTGCGCTTCCAACGTTACGGTGGTGAATATCGACAACGGCTTCGGCGCCGGCTTCGTAGCCAGCTTGATCAACCGGCGCTGGGAACCGCCAACTGAATAATCAAAGTCTTTCGATCCAATTCGTTTCGAGTTTCACTTTGCGTCTCATCCGCCCCTTGTCGCCCCAAGTGAAATCCCGCAACCTGCTGCTGGTGCTGGTGGCGCTGTCGCTTGTCTCGACCGCCTGCATTTCCGCGCGCCGTACTCCGAATCTCGAACACATCTTCGCTTCCGCGCGCACACGCACCGGAAAACGTCCGGTAATCGTGATTCCGGGAATTCTCGGAACTGAACTGATCAACTCAAAGACCGGTCAAACTATCTGGCCCTCAGCCCGTCGCACTTCAAACGAAGGGTTGCCGATTAATCCCAACCTCGAAGCTAATCGCGACGAGCTCGTTCCCGGAAAGATTCTCGAAACAGTGCGCCTCGCGAAGATCCTGCCCGAGGTTTACGTCTATCGCGACCTGCTCGAAGCGTTGCGGCGCTATGCCGGTTACCGCGAAGCAAATTGGGAGGACCCGGGCGTCGACGGAGATCGCGACACGTTCTACGTCTTTGCTTACGACTGGCGCCGTGACAACGTCGCAAATGCACGCGACCTGGTCCAACGCATGCAGCGTTTGAAACAACGGCTGCAACGTCCGGATCTCAAGTTCAACATCGTCGCGCACTCGATGGGCGGACTGATCGCGCGCTACGCGGCGATGTATGGCGACGCTGACTTGCCGCCGGATGATGTTGCGATTCACCCGACGTGGCTTGGCGCGGCGCACATCAGCAAGATCGTGATGATCGGCACGCCGAACGAAGGTTCGTCAGATGCGTTTGCGACGTTGGTCGAGGGTTATTCGATCACCGAAGGTTTACGGCGTCGTGTGCCGTTGCTGAACAAGTTAACAGCCGAAGACGCGGCGCGGACGCCGTCAGTGTTTCAACTGATGCCGCATCATCAGGCCGCGAAGTTTCTCGACGAGAATTTGCAACCGCTCGATATCGATCTCTACGACGCGGCGGTTTGGAAGCGTTACGGTTGGGGTGCGCTTAATTCCGAGGAGTTCAGACGCGGGTACAAGGGCAACATTGAAGACGTCGACGTCTATCTCGCAAACATTCTGAAACGTGCGCGCCGCTTTCAGGAAACGCTGGATGCGGTCGAGAGTGCTGATTCACCGGTTGTGCTGCTGGCGATTGGTGGCGACTGCGAGGAGACACTGAGTGCGCCCGTGATTATGCGCGATCCGAAACGAAACCGTTGGTTGACGTTGCTTCGGCCACGTGACTATCGCACGTCTGCGGGTGTAAAGATATCGAAACGGCAGGTTACTGAAGCGATGGTCGCACCGGGCGACGGACGCGTCACACGCTCTTCGTTGCTGGGAGAAAATTTGACCAAGACCCGCGACCCTGTCACCGGTTTCACGCTCTCGCGTTACGCAGTCTTCGGCTGCGATCTGCACGGACAACTCCCACGCAACAAGACGTTGCAGGACAACGCACTCACCGCCATCGTTGGCGAAGTGATTAACTAAAGCAATCCACACATTACGCAGATTCTTCTGTTAGACAGATTTTCTCTGCGTAATCTGTGGATGGTTTTCTATGGGTTGATGATGGCGTTGAGTTTCTCGGCCCAGTCGGGATCGATATTCGTAAGGATCGTGTACTGCTCGAGCGCCGCGTCGCGGTTGCCCATCGCCAGCAGACACTTGCCGAGATTGTAGTAAGCCTTGCCGTAATCCGGTTTCAAGCGAATCGATTGGCGAAACGATTCCATCGCGTCGTTGAGACGATTCATTTCGAGAAAAGCCTCGCCCATGCTGTTCGGCGCGTAAGCGTCGCCCGGTTTCAGAGTCGCAAGCTGACGATAAATTTCCACCGCCTCGTTGAACTTTTTCGACTTCAAATAACGCGAGCCGAGCCGTTCGTAAGCAACGGTGTAATCCGGACGAAGTCGAATCGCCTGCTTGTAAGCCTGAACCTCGTCGTCGGCCTTGCCCCAATCGCGATACACGAGCCCGAGCGCATAGTAGGCATCCGCGGCGTTGTAGGGATCGAGTTTGATCGCCGCGCGATATGCTTCCGAAGCATCCTTGTACTGCTTCAGATAAAAACTCGCGAGACCGATGTTGAAATACGATTCGGCTGAAGGCCGCAGACTCACCGCCTTTTTCGACGCTTCCAACGCTTCCGCGTGCTTGCCGAGCTTCTCGTTGCAAAAACCCGCCTGTGCCCACGCGTCGGCGTAACTAGTGTCCGACTCGACGGCCTTTTCAAAATAAGGCAGCGCTTTTTCGCAGTCGTCTTTGGAAAGAAAGCTCAAACCGTCTCGGAAGAGTTGCACTGCTTTCGCGCGCTTGTTGCGTCCAGTGGTCGCGACCAGTTCCGCCAGCGACGTCATCGACGCGACTTGCAATTGCGAAATGCGTTCGGAAGGAATCGCGAAATTCACACTTTGACCGCCAGTGATCTGAAGCGTGGCGATGCCGATGACTTGTCCCTGCATGTTCACGACAGGACTACCACTCGATCCTGACGAGATCGCGGCAGTGATTTGAATGATGCGGCCGAAGGTGGGAATGTCGCGCACGGCCGAGACGATTCCGTTGGTCACGCTGCCTTCCAACCCGAGCGGATTACCGATGACCACGACGCTCTCGCCTTCCTGCGGCGAGGTCTTGTCGAGTGGCAACGGGTGAATTGCGGGCGACGGCGGGTCGATCTTCAAAAGCGCGATGTCGCCCTCAGCATCTACCCCCAGAACACCTTTGACCGGATAAACAGTTCCGTTCGAGGAATGCACTTCAGCGCGAAA
>DATNJO010000588.1:0-10646 GCA_035603895.1 Pyrinomonadaceae bacterium | reverse complement strand
TTATTACTTGTTGGGCAGTGCGCTTGGACCACATCCGTATCCGTTGATGGTGCGTGATTTTCAAAGCGTGATCGGACGCGAAGCGCGTGCGCAGATTCTCGAGGCGGAAGGTCGTTTGCCGGATGTGCTGGTGGCGTGTGTTGGTGGTGGTTCGAACTCGATTGGTCTGTTTTATCCGTTCTTGAATGATGAAATGGTGCGGATGATCGGTGTCGAGGCGGGTGGCAGTGGTAACGAGTTGGGCCAACATGCGGCGCGGTTCAACGCGGCGGGTGGCGGGCGTCCGGGCGTATTGCAGGGAACGATGAGTTATGTGTTGCAGGACGCTAATGGGCAGGTGGCGGCGACGCATTCAGTTTCCGCCGGTCTGGATTACCCCTCGATTGGCCCCGAGCATGCGTGGCTGCACGACTCGCACCGTGTTGAATACAGTTCAGTGTCTGATGCGGAAGCCTTGGAAGCGTTTCAACTTTTGTCGAGGCTCGAAGGGATCATTCCGGCGCTTGAATCAGCGCACGCGGTGGCGCATGCGATCAAAGCCGCGCGCGAACTGCTGCGCGATCAAGTAATGATCGTGAATCTTTCCGGTCGCGGCGATAAGGACATCAATTCGGTACGCGAACAGTTGGAGTCGTAAACGCTTGGGACGAATTGAAGCAGCTTTCAGTGAGTTAAAGCGGCAAGGCAAGAAGGGGTTCATTCCGTTTATTACTGCGGGAGACCCCGATCTCGAAACGACCCGGGAACTGCTGATCGAACTATCTGGTGCAACGGTTATTGAGCTTGGTGTGCCGTTTAGCGATCCAATGGCTGATGGCCCGGTGATTCAGCGTGCGTCGGAGAGGGCGTTAAAGCACGGCATTGGGGTAGGGGATGTGCTCGAAACGGTCGCCAGCGTTCGCCGCGAAATAGAAACACCGATCATTCTCTTCAGTTATTTCAACCCGTTGTTGCAGTTTGGACTGAAGCGACTGGGTGCGGAAGCGAAAGCCGCCGGTGTTGATGGAGTTTTAGTAACGGATCTGAGTCCGGAAGAGGCAGGTGAGTTTGAAAGCGAGTTGCGCGCGAACGATCTCGACATGATCTTTCTCATTGCGCCGACTTCTACCGACGAACGATTGAAACTCATCGCCCAACACGCACGTGGTTTCATCTACGCCGTCTCGCGTGCTGGTGTTACGGGTGTGCGCACGAGCGTCAGCGCCGAAGCCGAGAAACTCGTTAACCGCATGCGTCAGTTTTCGTCACTGCCGATCGCCGTCGGCTTCGGCATCTCAAATCGCGATCAAGTCAAAGACGTCCAGCGTTACGCCGACGCAGTTGTAATTGGTTCGGCTATCGTTTCCGAAATAGAGCAACTGCAAGGAGCGAACGCCGCCAGACAGATCGGTCAGTTTGTAAATCGACTAAATGATTAACCCAGGCACACCGATTCTGATCGTGCTGCACTCGCCGCGCGAAAAATATTGGGGCCTACTCGACGAAATCAACGGCGCTGGAGTATTCTTGCGCGGACTCGACTTGAATTCGTTTGACGAGTGGATTCGATCTGTAATTCACAAAGAGCCTTTCATCGGCGTGGGTTCGATGTTCTTTCCGATGTGGCGCGTCGAACGCGTAGCAAAGGACGAATCAGTTGGTGGTGTGATGTCGCTTTGCGCGCAAGCCGAGCAGCGGACAGGTAAGAGTCTTGATGAATTGATGAACAACGATGACGGTCCATTAATTTGAGGCTTTTGAACTTGTCTAAAGGACGCGTTTCCTCACGGGATTTCCTGAGTCTGTCGGTCGCAGAGAGGGCTGCGGCGGCGCGCGGGAAGTCGTATTTCCGAAACCTCACCCTCTGGAAAAATAAGTGCGTTTCACGCGTGAAACACTGTTCCATTCTCGCTCTCGTTGTGCTATGCTCTCCACTCACTGGCGAGCTTTTGGCCGATACGACTGCGAGAAGAGGAGCGGAAGAAAGAGATGTATGCCATGGCTGATGACCGGATGACTGGAGACCGCGGCAAGGCAGTCGAAGCCGCTTTAGCAAATATTGAAAAGAAGTTTGGCAAGGGATCGATCATGCGTCTCGGCGAGCGCGAGGTGTCTGACATACCTGCAATTTCGACCACTTCGCTCAGTCTCGACGCTGCTGTCGGTGTTGGCGGCGTGCCGCGCGGGCGTATCGTAGAGATTTATGGGCCGGAGAGTTCGGGTAAAACTACGCTCGCTCTGCACATCGTTGCGGAGGCGCAGAAAGCCGGCGGAGTCGCGGCTTACATCGACGCCGAACACGCGATGGATGCTGATTATGCTGGAAAGCTCGGTGTCGACATCGACCAGTTGCTGATTTCACAACCTGACTCCGGCGAACAGGCGCTCGAAATCGCGGAGGCGCTGGTGCGTTCGAATGGCGTCGACGTGATCGTGATCGACTCGGTGGCGGCGCTGGTGCCGCGTGCTGAGCTCGATGGCGAAATGGGTGATTCGTTGCCCGGTTTGCAGGCGCGTTTGATGTCGCAGGCGTTGCGCAAGCTCACGGCAATCGTTGCGCAGTCAAACACCTGTTTCATTTTTATCAACCAGATTCGCGAGAAGATTGGCGTGATGTTTGGCAGTCCGGAAACAACTACCGGCGGCCGCGCGCTCAAGTTTTACTCTTCTTTGCGGCTGGATATTCGTCGCATTGGCGCCATCAAGGATGGCGACCGCGTGGTTGGCAACCGCACGAAAGTGAAGGTCGCAAAGAACAAGGTTGCGCCGCCTTTCCGTGAGTGTGAATTCGACATCATGTACGGCGAGGGTATTTCACGCGAAGGCGATCTGCTGGATCTCGCCGTGGCCCAACGCGTCGTGGAGAAGAGTGGCGCGTGGTTTTCTTACAAGGGCGAACGGCTGGGCCAGGGTCGCGAGAATTCCAAGACGAATTTGAGAGAAAATGCGGATGTGCTCAAACGAATCGAACGAGAAGTAAAAGTAAAGCTCGGAATTCCGGTTCGTGAAGAGCCCGAGCCGTCAACTGCCAAGGCAGCGTCGAAGTAGAGTTTCAGATAACAATTGAGCGCTCGGCGAGGATGATTTATGCTCGCCGAGCGTCTCTTTGTGTTGCTGTTATGCTTCTTGTGCCTTTTGGTGGCCTATGTCTTCAATCCTCATAAAAAACGGCACGCTCGTCACGATGGACTCCGCAAACCGGATCATCCGCGGAGACCTTCTCATCACTCACGGCCGCATCGCTGAAATTGGTACCGCCGACCAAACTGCGGACGTCGTGATTGATGCGAGCGAGTGCGCCGTGATTCCCGGCTTTGTTCAGACTCATATTCATCTTTGCCAAACGCTCTTTCGTGGTGCGGCAGACGACCTCGCCCTAATCGATTGGCTGAAGAAGCGCGTGTGGCCCATGGAAGCAGCGCATACGGCTGCGTCGATCGCGGCTTCGGCGCGTTTGGGTATCGCGGAGCTGATCAAAGGCGGCACGACCTGCGCGCTAACGATGGAAACCGTCAACCACACGTCACAGGTGTTTGAGGTCGTCGAAGAGACGGGTTTCCGGGCCACGGTTGGTAAGTGCATGATGGACAAAGGCGACGAAGTGCCGAAGCCTTTGCAAGAGGAGACGTCGGCTTCGGTTGAAGAGTCGCTGGCACTGCTTGAGAAGTGGCATGGCCAGGCTGATGGGCGCATTCGTTACTGTTTCGCGCCGAGGTTCGCGATTAGTTGTACGCGTGAGTTGCTCGAGAGAGTGGGCGAGTTGGCGCGCGAGCGAGGCGTGATGATTCACACGCATTCGTCGGAGAATCGAACCGAGTGTGCGCTCGTCGAACAGGAGACCGGCTTGCGCAATATCAACTATCTCGAGAGCGTCGGCGTTGCGGGCCGTCACGTCGCGCTGGCCCATTGCGTTCACCTGAGTAATGAAGAGATCAGGATTCTAAAGTCCACTGGGACCAATGTGGTCCACTGTCCTTCATCGAATCTCAAGCTGGGCTCGGGCATCGCGCCTGTCACGAAACTGTTGGAAGAGGGAGTTTCTGTTTCGCTCGGAGCCGATGGTGCGGCGTGTAATAACCGTCTCGACATGTTTACCGAAATGCGAACCGCCGCGTTGCTTCAGAAGGCGTTGCATGGTCCGGAGGTCCTGCCTGCTCAGCAGGTGTTGCGAATGGCCACAATTGACGGCGCCCGGGCATTGGGATTGAACGCGGAGATTGGAAGTCTCGAAGTCGGAAAGCGCGCGGACGTGGCGGTGGTCAATCTGAATCGGTTGCACACGTCACCGGAGGCGGAAATCGTCTCTTCACTGGTTTATGCGTCCGAAGTTAGCGACGTTCAGAGCGTAATTATTGATGGTCGAGTGGTGATGGGCGACCGGACGTTGTTGACCATTGACGAGGTCGAGACGGTGGCGGAAGCCAACGCCCAAAGCGAACTTTTGCAGACGCGAGCTGGTTTAGCCACGGATTAACACGGATTTTGTTGAAGGGATTGAATTTAAAATAGCTGTGCCAGCTCGAAGGTAGCGACTGCGGGGGGCGCGATCGGCGGCCGAGCTGGCACTGGCGGGCACTATCAATTTTGAATTGGATGGCGTCTTACGACTAGCTGACGTTTGGGCATCAGCCCCACCCGCAACGCCCTGAATTATACACCCCACTCCGATTCAGTCAACGACTTTTTGTGACGAATCCGACAAATTCCTTACAATCAACAACTACGCTCTTGAGCCTCGCCCAAAGTAGCTAATGCCGCTTGAATGATTGCGCGATTCTGCGCAAGTTGACATCGCTTCAACTCCATTCCTATACTACGCGGTCTTTTTCCACCATCTGGCCAGGTAGCTCAGTTGGTAGAGCGCGGCCCTGAAAAGGCCGGCGTCGGCGGTTCGATTCCGTCCCTGGCCACCAATAATTTCAATAACTTAGCGACAGCAAAAAAGCGTGTAAGCATTTCGCGCGCGTACAATACGCGTACATTCGTTATTCCATATTTTCACTTTTGGCGCCGCACGTTCAAGGACTCCTACGTTTCTCGGCACCGTGTCGCTGGTTCTGACAATGTGTTGCTGCGCCAACTTCGCCTAACGTTCTGTCATTTTAATATTCGAGTGGCCGAGGATCTTTGCCGAACTCGTAAAGATTGCCACATTACATAAGCAGGGTTTTTGAGAGTTTGAGGCAGCCCCGCGTGCTGTCGGCCCAATGACTCAAGAGCGCATCAGTGCAGTATGCAGCGTCAGTAGCTTAATCGCATCTTCGCCAGTTAACCTGACAATACCTTCGACAAGCTACGCTTTGTACTGACCTGATGTTCGATCCTTACGAGCAATTGCCGGTAGAAACCAAATCATTGCGGTCGTCACACAACCGCAGACAAAAGTGCCGATCCAAACCGCGTCGGAACCATAATGTGCGAGGATTTGGGTTCCCAACCATGGGCCAATTGCGACAGCCACGCTAAAGCCCATCGTATAGAGTCCCATGTATGCACCTGCTTGTTTGCTCGGGGCGATATCTGAGACGAAAGCAGAACTGGCCGGTAGCAGAATCATCTCTCCAAAAGTCCAGATCACGACAGTAGCGCCTGCCGCGGAAACGCTATTGACGAAAATCAACGCACCAAAACCGGTACCGACCAAAAGAGCGCCGAGCGAGATTGCATAGCGATGGGTCCAGCCGGCCATTGCTGCGTTCAAAGCAACTTCCACCAGAATGATGATGACCGTATTGATAGCCAGCAACGCGCCGAAGCCAGCTTCCGTCATGTGAAGATCGCGAACCAGAAACAACGGCATTGCTGCCAGAGGTTGAAAAAAGACTAATTCGATAGGGATCATTGCGAGTAGGAAATAGATAAACAGTCGATTGCGCAGCACGTCGGAATACCGGTGGTGGGGAATTATGTCGTCATTGGTTTTTGGAACAACGTCTTTTTCCAATGACTGCGGATTAAACTGACGCCACGGCAAAATCGCAATCAGGGCACCCGCAAGAAGGGAAGTTATCCCGTCGACGTAAAACAATAATTTGAAGGAATGCATTGCCAAAAAACCACCGACCACCGGCCCAATGCTCATTCCAAGGTTTATCGCTAAACGGGTGAGAGCGAACGCAGCCTTTCGCTGCTGTGGTCCTGCCAGCTCACCGATGATGGCCATACTTGGAGGACGAAAAGCTTCGCTGGTGATCGCCCAAACCGCCGTGACTGCGAATATTCCGGACAGGGAATGAACAAAGGAAAAAATCAGCAGCACCATGCCGGATAGGACCAGCGACATTTTCATTATCCGCAGTCCACCCAGACGATCAGACAAACGTCCAGACAATGGTGCAATGACGATCGCGCTAATTCCGTAGATAGTGATAGCCAGGCCAGCGGTGGATGCAGGAAGCCGTCTATCGACGGTCAGATAAAGGGTGAGAAACGGCAGGACCATAGTGCCTGCACGATTTACAAAGATAGTAAGACAAAGGAACCAGATTTCCCTGCGAAGGGAGCCTAATCCGCGCCAGGGGTTCAACAACGGGTGGCCTGCCGTTTCCGGTCAGCGTGCGCTTTGCTATCCCCTTCTACTAACATTCAGTGTCCCCGTTGATGGCCGACTTTATCTTGCGATTAACGACGACGATGAGCTCTCCCAATTCCGCTACCGGCCTAAAGTAGAAAAAATTGGACCATTAGAGTGTGGTAGGACCACCTCATTCGGCGTCAGACCCGGGCATTTTGAATCGCAGTATGGATAGCTCCAGGGAATGAGAGCGATGAGGTGCCATGGGTGTCCACGCGCACCTCAACATTCTTCAGACTTTTGCTCCAGGTATTCTTGATCTTCACGTCGGCGGTGGTCACATGCGATTTGCCGTCACGGTCGTAGGTCGGACTGCCTGGCTGCTTCAGGAACTCCTGCACCGAAATCTTGACACTGGGCGGATCGAGAACACCAGTCAGCCATGCATAAGTCACGCCCACGCCAAGCGCAACGACGGAGCCAACTACGGACCAAAGGAGCTTCCGACTGGGCGTTTCCTTGGGAGCTTCGGTCACGGGGATACCCAAGTCGCCCTGAAAAGGCCGGCGTCGGCAGTTCGATTCCGTCCCTGGCCACCATTAATTTCAATAACTTAACGATGATAAAGAAGTGTGAAAGTTTTTCACCGCGCGAACAATACGCGAACATTCGTTAGTTCAATTACTTTTGGCGCCGCTCGCACGAACAACTTCGCACACATACCGCTCGTTTGACAAAAGGCAATGCCACCTTCATAGAGCCGACAAGACCGACAAGATCATCGACGTCGCGTTGCGGTGGCCTAATGGAATGCCTGGATCGCAGCATTTTGTTGAAGACCCAACGGTGATCTACAAGCGGATGAGTAAGTTTGTTCTCACTTTATTTGGGGGCACTAGTAACCACGTAGCTGCGCCGGGACCGAACGTGCAGCCCAACTCGGCGCGAAACTACCTCCACGCGCCGGATGTCTGCTTCGGATTTGAGGGCGACTCCTGACTTCGGCCGGTAGGTGACGATGTACTGCGAATCGATTTCGCGGACGAGATCATCGGTGAGCGTTGACAGTTCATCTTCCGAGGCCGGCAAAATGATGTCTCCTCCTGTTTCCTCTGCGACCCAACCCAGCAAAAGTTCATTCTGCTTGAGAGTTTTCAATTGGTCCCGGCTATGTCGCCACATAGGAAAGTCGAGGTTGAGGCCCGCCGGGTATGACCCTTCCAGGACTATGCGGAGGATGCTCTTGTGTTTTAGTTCCTCGGCCAGCTTCTTGTCAGCATTGGGAAAAATCGGCGCGACGGCTGTATCCAGTTGGTTCTTCCGACTGACGGCAATCGGGATCACCGGGATTTTGGGATGCAGCACGCTTATCGCTTTGCGACCCAGTAAGGTGTAGCTGATGACGTGAACGGTGGCCTGAGCCGTATAGAGGTGTTTCATGCCCGCTGCAAGATCATCTTTGTCGAGCAGAGACTCTCCGCCATCCGTAACCAGCACAATGTGGCGATTACCTGGTGGGGCACTTGTTAGTTGCACTGACGCCGCAGCCAGGGCGTTTTGAAAACGACCGTTCCGTCCCGAAGAGAGTTTTGTCTTAAGCGAATGGATAGCGACACTCTGATCCGAAGTCCAGGTTTGAATCAATTCAACTTTACCGCCGAATTGAAACGCCGCAACCTGATCGCCTGCGCGAAGTTGGGAAACCAAGCGCACAGAAAGATCGCGCGTGGTGTTGGTTTTCATCGCCGGATTTCTGAAGCCGCCGGTGTCCAACAGCAGGAGAACGCTGGCGGGAATTCGTCGAACGCTCCGTATTGTCTGTGGTTCGCCGTCCTCCAGGACCAGCAGATCATTTAGTTCGAGCGTGGGATCGAAGCGCCCGCTGCTGTCGGTAGCGACTACGGGAAGAATGACTTCTTCGGTGTAGACCTTGATCGGTTCTTGTTGCTGAGCTAACGGTGTGGATTGAGGAGAGGCAACAGGGGTTGCTGTTTGAGCACACACTTGAGAAGCAAGGTCGCGAGTGGCCCTACCGCCATTGGCAAGAGCCAGGAGGCAAGCAAACAAACACAGGAGCGTTAGTCGACGCGGCATCTGCGGCACTGTTAGATCATTCGCGGACGATTGCCAAGGCGCGCTATTAATTCTCAGTGAAACAACACGCCCAGCGAAAATCGCACAAAGTCACGCGTTCCACTGGTTGAGTCGTGAACAAATACCGGGTTGTAATCCATTAAGGCACGAAAACTTACTCGCTTCGAACCGCGGATATCGATGCCGCCGCCTAACGCCATCGCAAAGCTGTTGTCGTTGTTTTTAAAAAGCAAATTGAAGGTTGGACCTGGTGTCGTGAAAGTTGCGCTTGTGTGCGCTACCCCGGCGAGCACATGCGCGAATGGCGTGAAGCGCGTGTTGTTGCGCGCCTTAAACTCCGGGCCGGCCAGAAAATTGTAAACGCGCGTCTTGAGCTGAAAGTCCTGAGTGACAGTCGTGCATTCAGGGGTGCAAAGGGTAAGCGGGCCTGAGCTTGACTCATTATTGAAATGTGCCGAGAAGTCACCCTTAATGCCGAAACGCTTACTGAAGTTCCAGACAATCGAAGTTTCAAATCCGGGTTCGGCAGAATAGTTTCCTCCGATTCGTCGGTCGGCGCCCAGGCTAATGCCACGACTGTTGGCTTCACCAAGAGCCGAGTAACCTACGAAAACTTCAGCCTTGGGATATTCGTCCGGCTTCGTGCTTTGCGCCGAACCCAGTAAAGCCGAGCCCAGTAGAAGTGCACTACAGAATGCCAGGCGAATGAGCAGGTTCTTATTAATTCGTTTCATTGATGGTCTCCTTATGTTTACACAGTTAACCGCGACGGTGAGCGGCTTGAGTTCCGACGGAGTAGACACGGGGAGACTTGTTCATTAGGGGTGATGTTTCAGACACGACGACCCTCAAACAGAAGCTCAACAGATCGACTTGCTGTTGGTGTTAGCCGTGTACTGTTCGAGGTTATTAGTATTCGAAGAAAGATTATTTTGAGTTAGACTGAAGAGCAACGTTTCGCATCAAACGTTCATTCGTTACATCGATGCGCTCGGGCGAATTCGACTGAACCCCCACTAGTTAAAGGTTGAAAACTATGCTCGCTATTTGCTCACGTCATCATTCCTGGCTGGTAAAGGCGAGCCTGGTGTTTTTCCTCGCGTCCGGCGCCCTTACACCTGTGCGAGCACAGACGGCTGATGAGGTCATCGCCAAACTGTCGCCAGCATTGAGTCCTGATGATGCGGAGATTCAGAAGTTAGTAATTAGGGGCTACGAAGCTTACGCAACGAAAAATGCACCGGCACTGTTATTAATGTTCAGCAAGCAGTCGCCATACCTTGATCAATTTAAGACGTTCCTCACAGAAGAATACGCCGCCAACGAACAGGTCAGGTTTGGGGTCAGAATCACTCGCCTCCCCGATGTACGGATCGAGGCCGAAAAGGCGACCGCTCATCTGGATGTCGAGATTCATGCAGTTAATAAAGTTACCGGCGAAGAAGTAGAAGGCCCTGGCAGGATGGCCCACACTTTTCGCTTCGTCAAAGAAAACGGAGTTTGGAAAATCTGGCAGTTCATAGACACCGCTGAAGAACTCACTGCTGAGTTGTTGGCGGCCAGGACCGATGAAGAGCGCGCGCTGGTGCTCAAACGAAGCGAGCCATTTACCGATGGTTTGCTCAAGGGCTTATCGAATGTCGCCTCAGAACTCCTGTACAAGAACGGCAACGACACTCAGGCAGCGATGATCCTCAACATCGTTCTGACGATAGCCAGGCGGGACAATTCATTATTAGGGACGGCCAATGCGCTTATTGGTCTGGGGGATGTTTACGCAGCTCAAGGTGACTACCGGCGTGCCGCGGACAACTACCAACAGATCATGAAACTCGTGGAAAGCCTCGGCAACCGAGGGGGTATCGCTGTCGTCTCCGTAAGATTGGGAGACATTCATTACTATCAGGGTAACTTTCCGCAGGCGTTGGACTATTACCAAAGAAGCGTCGACCTTTATGAAAAGCTGGGAAGCAGGGAGGACATCGCCCACCCATTACTCAGGATGGGGGACGTCTACTTTGCGCAGAACGACAACACGCGGGCGCTGGAGTATTACCAG
>DATNJO010000587.1:0-8837 GCA_035603895.1 Pyrinomonadaceae bacterium | reverse complement strand
GTCGTCAGGGCCTGAGTGGTTTTCATACTCCGAACGGTCCCCCTGACTCGCCGACCATCGGTCGTGATGATTTCTACATTGTCTTTGCCATATAGAGGCTGTAGTGCGGCGAGTGCTCTGGTTATTTCCACGTTTGCTGGTCCTCCCTGGACATAGAATGCGAGCACTAAGTGTGCCAGTGCAAGTGGCTGCAACCGGCAAAGAATATTTGGCGTATAGAAATTCGTCGTATATCCTTCACCAGTAACCCAAAGGATAACGTTGGTTATGTCGGAAAATCCTGAAATGCCATTGTCGTCGGGCCCAACGCTGGTCATTTGCTCAAACTGTCACTCGTCGATGCCGTCTGAATTACGGTTCTGCCGTAATTGCGGATTTCGCCTCGGCACGAGCTACGGCGACGCGAGCCAGCAGTTTGGCAGTGGAAATGTCGCGTCCGCATCTGGAAGTGCCCCGCTTGCCGTTCCGAGAAAGCGGCGAAAGATGAGCGGGATGGCGTGGATATTTGTCGGCCTGCTGGTCTTTTTCGTTGGCGCGGCCGCGTTCACGGCGATCATCAATCCGATTCGGCAACACTCCGGCGGTGCTCCTGTGATCAAGCTGTCGGTTAATAAGTCGTATGTCGGCGTCGACAGTTGGGACACGACGGACAACGGTGTCACTTTTGGTTCTATTGATGCACCCGGCGGTCCGGCGGATAAGGCTGGCCTGGTCGGTGGCGACATCATCACGAAGTTCGACGGACAGGACGTACACGATGAAGACCAGATGGGCGATTTGATGGAACGCACGCCGATCGGGAAGATGGTTGAAATCGAGTACATCCGCGATGGTGAAAAGAAGAAGACTCAGCTCACGACGATTTCACGCGACGACTTCAACCGGTTGACTCGAGATTTTGAGCGGCGTCCTGAAGGCCGTGGGCAGTTTGGTTACGACGACGACAATGCGGAGCGTGTGCAGGTGCCGGGACCGACGCCTGGAACAAACATCTACGGCGTGAAGCTGAATTCGCTGTTGCAAAGCCGTCCGGCGGATATGGCCGGGATCAAGGAAGGCGACGTAGTGATCGAGTTTGATGGCGCGCCGATTCGCACGACTGATGAATTTCTGATGCGCGTGCGCCGGGCATTGCCTTACAGCACCGTGAAAGTCGTTGTGATGCGTGGCGAAGAGAAGTTGGAAATCCCCGTGAAGATGGGTAAGCAGTAGCGTACTAACAGTAAGCGTACTAAACGCCGCAGGCGTTAACGAATTCCAGCCCAGGGTTGGCACAACCCTGGGTACGAACACCAACGCTTTCAGCGTTTCAACCGTGTCTCTTTGGTGATCCCAGGGTTGTGCCAACCCTGGGCTGGAATTCGCTAACGCCTTCGGCGTTTCGATAGATCACTTTCCGCTGCGTAGTCGCGAGATCACTTTTCCGCTGCGTATTCGCGCATTCGCGCTTCCATTTCTTGTTTGACGTCCTGACGTTCTTCCTCGGTTTCGTCCTCTTCAAACGTCTCAAAAAGTGCGTATGGAGTCTGTGCCACGAGGCGCAACTCCCACGCTTCGCGCTTGTCGTGCGAAGGTCTGGAAAACCAGAGCGCGTCGACCGTCGTCTCGCTTATCGGAACGTTTTTCAGCAGCTCCGCCTCCTCGGATTTGAACTCTGATTGGGTCGCAGGTTGCAGCAACGCGCCTCGCAGTTCCCACCCATGCTTGCGGTAGGTCGCGAGCAATTCCATAAACAAACCTGTTTTCCTCATAAAATTTCCTGAACTGAGGTTAGCACATATCAGGATAACCCCTGTTGACCGCGCGAAATGCCGACACTTATCATCTCCTTCGCTTTCCGGGAGCGGTCATTTGAGAACTCGCTTTCATGTTCGCGGCGCAAAACTCATAAGTCTCGTTTTTATTCTGATCTGTCGGAGTGTTGTAGGCGCGGCAACACCGGCACTGGAGCACATGGCAACACAGCAGCTACCTGTAAACACGATTAGGGAATTAAAAGAGTCAACCGAGCCTGTTCCCTTTTACGAAGCCCTCAGGAAGGCACTCAAAAAACGTAAGGCCAACCTCGACCTCATTTGTCCTCCGGCCGATCCGGTCGCCCGGCGCATTCTCGAAGAATACGGTGCCGTCTATGTTGCGACTAGGAAAGTTAAGCCGCCGCCGGTTTGCCTGTTCACTAATGAAGAACAGGTTACCCGGTTTCAGGATGATGCCGGAGTCAAAGCGGAATACATTGCTTACGACACCGTCGAACTTCAGCCCGAAGCGATGAAACACCTGCTCAAAGCGCGCGAAGAGGCGCAAAAGGAAGGTTTGGACATCACACCGCGCGACGGCGCCGAAGCAGCTCGCCGCAACTACGAAGACAGTGTTCGACTCTGGAATTCCCGTTTTCATCCCGCACTCGACTACTGGCTCGAACAAGGCCGTCTAACGGCTGACGATGTAAGTCGGTTGCGCGCTCTGCCGTTGGCGCAGCAAATTGCCGAGGTGCTGGAACTCGAAAAGACGGGGATTTACTTCAGCAAAGACTTATCAAAATCCATACTCTATTCCATCGCCGCCCCTGGCACGTCCCAACACATCGCGATGCTCGCGTTTGACGTAAACGAGTTTGAGAATCCGCGCGTGCGCGAGATCATGGCGAAGCATGGTTGGTTTCAAACCGTGCTCAGCGACTTGCCGCATTTCACCTTTCTCGGACTGAAAGAAAAAGACCTGCCAAAGCAGGGTCTGCGCAGTGTGGAAGTAAACGGACAGGTATTTTGGATCCCAAATGTCTCCACTGTACATCCGGGACTTGATAAATAGCTGGACAAAGGTGCTACACTAGCGCCACCGACGGCCGCGTCGGTCTCTTCCCCCAGCCCATAGAAAAAGTTAGTAGCGTAGCCCTAACGGCCTTTCACCCGAAAGAAGGTCAGATATGGATGTCCCCCAATTTATCGCGGGCAGGTTCCGGATCGAACGCGAAATCGGGACCGGCGGCATGGGCACTGTCTATCTCGCCACTCATCTCGGTCTCGAACGTCCGGTAGCAGTGAAGATCATCAAGCGCGAATTCGCCGGCGATGCCGACGTCGCGGAAAGATTTCTGCGTGAAGCGCGAACGATGGCGAAGCTGCGTCATCAACACGCCGCGATGATCTTCGACGCCGGTAATCTGCCGGACGGCCGTCACTTCATCGTGATGGAGTTCGTCGAAGGCGACACTCTGTCGCAAGTGCTCGCACGCGAAGGAAGATTCGCTCCGAGCCGCGCCGTCGACATCGCTACGCAGATTTGCGACGTGCTCGAAGAAGCACATCGACTCGGCATCGTTCATCGCGATCTGAAACCTTCAAATATTTTGCTTGGTCCACGCGGTGTTTGCGTGCTCGACTTCGGCGTCGCGAAAGTTCTTGCTTCATCAGCAGACTTAACCGCGACGTGCGCCAGCACTGGTTCGGGCCAGTTGATCGGCACGCCGCGTTACATGTCGCCCGAACAATGTTTGGGCCAACGTGTCGGCGCGCGCAGCGATCTCTACAGTCTCGGCGTGTTGTTGTATGAAATGCTCGCGGGCCGTCCGCCGTTTGTCGATCCGCTGCAATCAGCGTTGCTGATCAAACAGGCGACAGCGCCGGCGCCACCGTTGCCGAAGTTGCGGCCGGACATCGGCCGTCCACTCGCGTTGGCCGTTCACACTCTGCTCGCGAAACGTCCTGACGATCGACCACGCACCGCAGCCACAGCAAAAGCACTTCTCGAACGCAGCATTACCCAACCCGAACGTACGTTGCCCGACATGGAACCACTCTCGGCGATGGTTGCCGCCGCCGATAAAGGACGCAGCATTCTGTTTCGCGTCGGCTTGCCTGCTTTTCTCGTGACTACCTTCAGCGCGTTGTTGGCGTGGGGTTACACGGGCCAAAGTGCGCCCGAAGTTCGTTTGCCCAAACAGGCGCTGCCCGTTGCCGCGTCGCAAGTGCAAATGACGCCCGCCACGTTCCGCAAGACTGAAATCGCACCGCTCCCGAGCGCGGAAGACCTGCGCGTCGATCCTGAACCCGCCAGCGAATTATCACTCGAACAAGCACGCAAGATCGCCGCGAAGTTTGTTCGTGGCTCACTCGGCGCGATGGAGATCGTTGAGACCGATGCCGGTCCCGCGATTGTCGCTGTCAACAATCAACGACGTGCCGGTACAAGCAGTTTTGTGCTGCTCGAAAAACGTGCCGGGAAGTACGCGCTCAGCGCACAGGGAAAACTCGACAACATGGGTTTCACACATGCGAACTGGGGCGCTGAATTGGTCGATGCCGACGAGGATGGTTATCAGGAGTTGTTGTTCAGCGGCAAAGACTCGAGCGAGAGCCGCAACTTGCGACGTTTGATTCTGTTTGTTCCCAACGAGAAACGCACCTACTCAATGCAGATGACCGGCGAAACCACTTCGTCAGGCACACCGCGAATTCAGTGGTTATCAAACGCGACCGGCACTGAAGCCGCCGCGTATCGAACCGCCCTGCGACAAAAAGCCCGCCTACTCGTTTCCAAAAAGCGGTAAACACAGATAAAAGACAAAATCTGTGTATTCCGTGTAATCTGTGGCTGGCTTGGCTGCATCTATTGGTTTACCTTGTCGCAATGGAGCTATACGTGAAACGAACCTTCCTGGTATCGCTACTTCTTTTTTGTCTATTAGCGCCTTCAACTTTTATCGCCGGAGCAGTTCCGCAGCAACGAAAAATTGAACGTCCAACTGCGCCCGCCGCCGCGGCGACCGCACCAGCGCGACTGCCCGAAGCCAAACTGGTCAGCCACGTGCTGCCGAACGGTTTGGAAGTCATCATTCTTGAAGACCATTCCATTCCGCTCGTCACGATCGAATTGGCAGTGAAGAACGGTTCGTACACGGAGCCGCCAGAGTTGAACGGCTTGTCGCATCTTTACGAGCACATGTTTTTCAAACAGAACCGCGCGATCGCCAATGCTGAAGATTACCTGCGGCGTATCGGCCAGATGGGTATTGCCTATAACGGAACGACGCGCGAGGAAGTGGTCGATTACTACTTCACCACGACCAGCCCAAACATCCGCACCGCCATGCAATTTATGAAAGACGCGGCGCGCTATCCGTTGTTTGACGACCGCGAATTTGTGCGCGAAAAGGAAGTAGTGATTGGCGAGATCGATCGCAACGAGTCGAACCCGTTTTTCTATCTCAGCCAGGAAATGAACAGCCGGCTGTTCTTTAAATATCCGAGCCGAAAGAACCCGTTAGGCAACCGTCAGACTGTCGGCGGCGCGACGACCGCAATGATGCGGTTGATTCAGCAGCGTTACTACGTGCCGAATAATTCAGCAATCGTAATCACCGGCGACGTTAATCCGACGGACGTGCTGAAGATGGCGCAGGAGTTCTACGGCGACTGGCCAAAGCGTGAGAAGGATCCGTTTGTTGAGTTTCCGCTCGTCGAACATCCGCCGTTGCCGAAGAGCGAAGGTGTCGTGGTCCAGCAGCCGATTCAGAACGTGATCATCAGCGTTGGCTGGCAGGGTCCGTCGATCGGCAAAGACGATGCGGCAACATACGCCGCTGACGTTTTCTCGTTCATTCTGCGACAGCCAAATTCACGTTTTCAGCGAAACCTCGTGGACACCGGACTCGTGACCGGCGTCGATTTGAGTTATTACACGCAGCGCAACGTTGGACCAATCATGCTGATCGCGCAAACTACTCCCGACAAAGCGCACGCGGCAATCAAGGCGTTGTACAACGAAATCGCGCATTTCAACGACAAGGATTACTACACCGAAGAGGAGCTCGAAAGCGCTAAGGCTTTGCTCGAAGCCGACGATCTTTATTCGCGTGAGAAACTGAGCGACTACACGCACACGTTGAGCTTTTGGTGGGCGTCGACCGGGCTCGAGTATTTTCGTGGTTATCTGCCGCGGCTGCGAGCCACGTCGCGAACTGACATCAGCCGTTACATCACAACCTACATTCAGGGCAAGCCGCACATCGGACTCGCACTGATGTCGAGTGAAGCGCAAAGCAAGATCAAAATTTCACCGGAAGAGCTAATAGGTCAATGAAAGAACAGATCAAGAAAATATTCAGCGCGTGGGTTCTAATCACGGTTCTTGTTTTTGGCGCGAGCGATGCTTCGCACGCCACCCAACAGGGCAAAGGCCAGGCGCAGGAGACTGTGCAGGGCGTCGTTGCGAAGCAGGCGTCGCTGGTTAGCGAGTTTGATGTTAACGGTCTGAAGGTTTTGCTGAAACGGCGCGAGGGAAGTTTGACAGTCGCGGCGGGACTCTTTGTTCGCGGCGGCTCGCAGAACATCAACGCGCAGAACGCGGGAATCGAATCGCTGATGCTCAGCGTGGCGACCGAAGCGAGCGCGAATTTCCCGCGGGCCAAAATGCGCACCGAATTAGCGCGCATGGGCACGGTCATCGGCAGTAGCTCCAACAACGATTATTCAGTGCTGTCGCTGGGTACCACGCGGATGCACTTCGATCAGTCGTGGAAGATGTTTACTGACGTCGCACTGCGGCCGTCGTTCACAACCGAAGACGTGTCGCTCGTGCAAAAGCGAATGATCGTTTCGCTGAGCGACGACACTGACAGTCCCGATGTCTATTTGCAGCGGTTGCAGGATCGAGTTGCGTATGCCGGTCATCCATACTTGAACAACACCGGCGGCACGCCGGAGTCGATCGGTAAACTCACTCCCGAAGATCTGCGCCGTTATCACACGAAAGTGATGGAAACGTCGCGGCTGCTGCTCGTGATCGTCGGCGATCTAAACCCGCCTGACGTGCAAAAACTGGTGGCGGACAGTTTCGGCAAACTGCCGCGTGGCACTTACAAAGTGGAAGACGTGCCCGCCCTGACATTTCCGAAATCAACCGTTGAGGTTACGCCGCGCGAACTGCCGACCAACTACATTCAGGGTTTGTTCACCGCACCGTCGTTGACCTCGCCGGACATCTACGCGATGCGAGTGGCGAGCTCTATGTTGCGTGATCGTGTGTTTGAGGAAGTTCGTGTGAAACGAAACCTGTCGTATGCGCCGGACGCGTTTTTGCGAACGCAGGCAGCGAACGTTGGTGGACTTTACGTCACTGCGGTAGATGCGAATCAATCGATTCGTGTGATGTTGAATGAGATCTCGCGCTTGCAAACCGAACCGGTAAGCAACGACGACATTCACGCGGTCATCGGTCAGTATCTGACCCAGTACTACTTGGGCCAGGAGACAAACGCGGCGCAGGCGGGTGAGTTGGCGCAGTATGAATTGATTGGCGGTGGCTGGCGCAACTCGGTGAACTTTCTCGAGAAACTGAGCGCGGTTACACCGGCTGACATTCAGCGCGTGTCGCAGAAGTACATGCGCAACATTCGCTTCGTTGTGCTGGGAAATCCGCAGAGTGTAGATGCGACGATCTTCACCGGCCAGGCCGCCGGTTAAGAGCCACAGACGAACACAGAAAAACACGGACCAGACTTATTCAGTTTTGGTCCGTGTTTTTCTGTGTTCGTCTGTGGCCTACATTGTCTCGCGCAGGTACTTCTCGTAGAGTTTAGGATCGAGTCGCTGCAACGTGCGTGCTTCGATGGCCGCCATGCCCGGATTACCGGCTTCGTTATAAGCAATCGCGAGGTTGTAGAACGTCTCTGCGTTGTCCGGCCGTAATTCCTTGGCGGTTTCGTACGACTCAATCGCCTCACGCAAACGACCCGCGTAGTAATAAGCATCACCAAGCTTGTTGTGAATATCGGCATCGTCAGGCTTGAGTTGCAACGCTTGCTGATAAGCGCGAATCCCTTCCTGACTCTTTCCCTGTTTCACTTTGCAATAGCCGACCTGCACCCACGCATCCGCGCGTTTCGGATTCTTGTTGACGGCGTTTTCAAAATAGCCGACAGCACTGTCGTAGTTTCCGAGCCACAGTGAATCCAGGCCGTTGCGATATGAAGACTCGGCAACGTCGCCCTTGCCTTTACCCGCAATATCCGTTAGCGGTTGCAGTTTTCCGGCGCGCAATTGGCCCACGCGCGCGGCAGCGATGGCGAGGTTGATGTTCTGGCCGTTCGTGACTTTGACCGTCACAACGCCAAGAACCTGTCCCTTCAAATTGAAAACCGGACTGCCGCTGTTGCCGTGCGAAATCGGCGCGGTGATCTGAATGATGCGGTAGCTATTTGGCACTTCACGAACCGCCGACACGATACCGTCGCTCACCGAGCCTTCGAGTTTCAGCGGATTGCCGATGACGAAGATCGCTTCGCCTTCGTCGGGCAATTCGCGCGCGAGCTCGCTCACACGCGTTGGTTGCGGCGGCATATCGACGCTCAGCAAAGCAAGATCGCCTTCTTCGTCGACCGCGAGCGCTCCGGTTATCGGATAAACTTTGCCTTTACCGTCGAGAGTTTTGATCTCGGCGCGCGCTGCCCCGCGAATGACGTGCAGGTTGGTGACGACCTGCCCCGGATTCAGAAAGAAACCGCTGCCGGTCATTAACGCTTCGCCGGTTGAATCGTAAGTCGCGATCGCGACGACGGCGGGCTTCACTCGTTTGACGAGTGCCGGAAGACTTTCCTGCGCCGCAACGTGGATAGCAGCCGCGAGCAAAAGTACCAACGCGAGGGGAACTAAACGGGGGAATAATCTCTTCTTCATGTCGTCAACACTCAAAAAAGGGAGACTTGGGTCCGCGATGGGGAATCGACGGCCAGGGGATCTCGCTGTCAGTGAAAAGAGTCGAGGCTCGATTGAGCCTGTCGGGAGACCTGAAGCTGTCCGCGCGCAACTTCAGCAGCGACATATTAGCGCAAGACACTA
>DATNJO010000586.1:0-3771 GCA_035603895.1 Pyrinomonadaceae bacterium | reverse complement strand
CGACGCCGCCTTAGAGCCTTTCAAAACACAAAGCTCGTTCTTGTGGCCATCTGTATTCAGTAATACTAGAAGCCCTCCCATTCCCGCCAGTTCGCGAGCTTTGTCGATGACCTTTGGATCATGATTGGAAAAATCGTACTGGTGAGATACCGGAAAACGTGCCATGAAGTCATCGGCCCATTTACCTCGGCGCACTACCGTGACTCGGCTTGAAGGAAACTCAGATTCCAAATCTTTCAACTGCTCCTCGATCCGCTTAACAGTGGGATGATGTGAGGACATCGTCTTAAATATGCTTTTCAGTGGTGACAAATTGATCGATTTTTGCGTCTCCGGCATAGCGTCTTGATAAGAAAGGACAACAATTCTTAATTGATCATAGAGCTCGTCATACTCTTGCGTACCGTATTCAAGGAAATCGATAGCTTTACCGTGAATTTCAAGCATCGCACGGATAATTTCACTGCCAGCTAAAACTCTTATGTTAGGATCCGAGGTTGAATCCAATACAGGTTTCAACAACGCTATCGAATCCTCAAATCTGCCAGATTCATTCAAAGCCTTTGCTTCACGTATCTTTCTCTGATCTTCAGTTGACATATTTTGTTCTCCGAAATCATCGCGCGGTTTCTCATCGCACAAGGTTGTCGTCTCTACAAGAAGTGCGGATCAAATCAAAACCAGCAAATTCAGGGTCGTGAAGTCAGAAATCCTGCTTCGGTACTATTCATTAAAATTAGCGAGGCTAACGCTGGTCTATATCAAGGTAGTTTTGAGCGACGAAACGATATAAAGTAAAAATCCGGGAAGTCAAGATTCACAAAAGCAATTACGGAAACAAAACATGTTCAGTGATTGACCTGTTGCACTGCACAGAGAGCTAGTTCGACCTTGCCATCCGTGAACAAAGTACGGATCATTCTCACATGTCCGTTACCCTATCCGATGCTGAGGCAAAGCATCTCCTTCAACTGTGTAAAGCGGGTCGACTGCTTGATGTCCAGGACTGGATAACTTCAGGCAAGTCGCTGCGCATGCCTTCGGATTTTCGAACGACGCCATTGAAAACTGCACTCGATACTGGGTTCCACAGCCTTGTCGAATTGCTCGTTCGAAATGAACCAAGCCAAGAGATAAAGAATCGAGCCTTGCGAAAAGCCGTCGCTCTCAAGCGGTTGGATTTTGTTGAACTGTTAGTGTCGAATGGAGCAGAGATCCCCTCAGTCCCATTCATCGAAGTACTGCATGCATGGGACCCGAACATCATTCGTTACTTTCTTGATCAAGGCGCCGATTGCCTGACTGGCTATCCCTTTGCTTTCGCTTTCGGTGAAAAGATTCGAACCGCCCTTGGGCCCTGGAAAGAATGTAAACAGAAATATCCACATCTTGCCGCTCAACTCCAAGAACAGGCAGATAGAGCTCTGCGACACTTCTGCTTTGAAGGCGACTTAAAGTGGGTGAGTCTGCTTCTATGGGCCGGCGCAAATCCGCGTTCCAAGGGACCGACATTGCATGATGACAATGAAGGCGACGAGAGCGAGCATTTAACCGGTCTGATGGCCGCAACCAATCCTGAAGATTTGCAAATCTTAAAGCGATTAAAGCCTGATCTAAAGACAGACGATCTCGAAAGTCTGCTTGTAGAGAGCGCACGCTTAGGACATGTCGATGGTGTACGATATTTGTTAGAACTGGGAGCCAAGCCAAATCGCAAAGAAAATGGTGGTTCTGCGGCGTTGGATAACTGTTTCGAAAGTTTCGGATATGGAAAGTTCAGAAACCGGGATTACTTCACAAGTTTGGACAGCCGGTCCAAAGCGTCAACATATGATGTCTCGGATCGACAGAGCACTTTTCAGGTATTGTTGGATTACGGAGCGCTTTGGCGACCTGACAACGTTGAACAGGTAGCGATGGTGCGACGAAGTTTGTACGAATGCGAACCAGAAGTAACGGTGGAATTGATGCAACGACTCACAAAGAACAAGTCATGTTGCGCTGAAACGATTCAAGAGTTGCTGCGAACGCCAACAATGCAGAAATATCTGATGCCATTTGTGAAAAAGCTCGCTTCGATGGGTTTTGATGTGCGTACGTCCGCGCAGAAGGCGCAAGATGCGCGGCGGGCCGAAGCGTTTCGACTTTCGTCCATTCTAGATTTGGCGGAGAGATACAACCGCGAAGAGATCTATGAGGCGATCTGGGCGGAACCAATCCAACACGTAGCTAAGAGATACAACATATCCGATGTTGGTCTGGCTAAGGTTTGTAGGAGGCTCAACATCCCACGCCCCGGCCGTGGCTATTGGGCTATAAAGGCGGCAGGTAAGCCCCAACCAAAACGGCCTCCACTTCGCAAGTTGACAAGCTGACAGCGGCCCCCATATGTGAGGAGTAATGCAGAATAATAAGTTCAGCATCACTCCAACAACAAACGTAGTCAACGAAGAAAAGCAAACGCTGTTTGGAATGGCATGTTGAAACCGTTTGATGTTGAGTTGAGGCTGCAAGTGCAATTCTAGCTTCAAGAGTAAGGTCTGAAAGGCCTCTCACTCCGACTGACCGAAAAATCGCAGCTCTTTGCTGTTAGCAGAGTCTCTGCTGTGCCAGATCACTTGCCAGGATCAGCGCGCAGAGTTGCACCGAACTAAAACTCCCTTAAAGTTCTTGGGCGAGCCATTGTGATAAGGCGCTCAACTAACTGCTGGAGTTCTGCAATTGCTCGATTGATTTCCCTCTGAGTGAATGCATAGGTTTCGTAGCTGGAGGTTGCAAAGTCATAAACTCCAACCGTCACCTCATCAAGAGCAGCAGATAGCTTTTTTGAATAGGTATCTTGGATTAAGGGAAACCTGAGCTCGCCTTTCAGGCTTGCTGGCTCCTTAGAGAACATCCAGACTGCGTATCCTGCAGAGGTAAGATCAAGCCTCGGTACTTCTGCGGTTATACTCAGGTCGCGTGAAATCCCCTCCGGGAGAATCAGGGTTAGCCTATCACGAACCTTAAAAACGCTGTTGCCGAGATTCTCAAAGGCGGCAGCATAATTCTCGAGCTTCTCAAAATCATCCTTCAGAGATCGTTTATCCTTAAATCTGTCGTATGCGTTTTGAAGATACTCCTTAGCTTTGTCAAGATCACCTTTAGCATTGTGATAATAAAGAGCCGCTCGCTGCAGAGTGCGATACTTGCTCTTTCTAAAGAAATCATCGCCTTTCGGGCGCTCTCTCTTTCTAAGATACGCTTGCGGATCTTGTCGCACTTGTTCGAGTTCACGGAGTGGGATTTTCATTTCTTCTTTCCGACTTTGCGTGGCTTACTTCGGGTAGTCGAGGCAGTGGGTTGCAACCCAAGGAAGGATGCCACCTTCGGATATTTCCCGAATACATTAGTGGCCTCAAGTGCAAACCTTCGGTACATAGCTACCGCGGCGTTTGAATCTATATGCTCATTTATCAAGTCCGGATAATTAAACATTAATTCGCCGTCGGACTGTCCAGTAAGCGCGTATGCAAATTCACCCAGTTCAGCAAGATTTCTCTTACCGTCGTCCATCGGTGGTAACGAAGCCGCGTCTTCCGCTAGTAAGTCACGTTCATACTCTGCAAGCGTAAGGCCGTGGTGTTCAAGCGCGACTCTTCTAATAAGGCAAGGAATGCATTGTCCGCAGTGATTGAAGCTTTGTCGCGAGCCACGCCAGCAACTCACAGACAGCGGCACTGCGCGCGTGTGGGCACTTACTAGTTTTTCTACAACTTCGGCCTTGGTTCG
>DATNJO010000585.1:0-3902 GCA_035603895.1 Pyrinomonadaceae bacterium | reverse complement strand
GGCACCCTGAAATTCTTTGCTAAGGATCCGCACCATTGGCGCTTGCTGACAGTCGTATTGATGATCGGCGTATCGCTTTTGGAGATATTCATCGCTAAGTGCCCAGGCCTCGACAAACTCGTTACCGGAACGGTAGAGAATCACTGGATAGACCACGGTTGGATGCTGGTGACGCTGATCTGTAACTGGTCGTTTCCGTATCCGCTTCTTATTGGGCTTTTCATTGCGGCCGTAGGCGCTGTTGTCTGGCGAAGCTTCGATTGGACGACTCGGCGACCTTACCTGGTGTGGGCGATGAGTATTTTGTTCGTAGTGGGTGCAACGGGCTTGGTAATGGAAACGTTTTTCCGGGCCAGCGCACCGTCAAAGGCGACGGGAATAGAAGACGCGTTCGCTGAAAAATTCCCCATTTTGATTCAAAAGACTACCGATCCCCACTTTGTAATCGCGCCGGGACAGCATAGCGAGTGCGTGTTGCGACAGATTTCACAGAAGCTCATGGACCCAAACGAGCCAATGCTGCAGCGCGACCTTGTGATTACCACCTCAAGACTCCCCATCGACCAGTCTGACAAGGTCGACCAAAAACAAGCCGAATTGGTTAATGGCCTGCACGACGATTTGTACTTTTACTTTCGCGCCAATAATGACAAGGAGTTGAAGCCACCACTCGATCGTCGTTTTATTCCGCTCAAACGGAATACCGACAAACTACTGGATGTTGTGATCGGCTCCAGTACGATCTACCCGATCTTCCCTTCACGCGTATTAACGAGTGTCCAACTCGGCAACGAGGAAAAGGAGTTGGAGAAAGTAGATAGGATGAGCATCGTGGATGGCGGATACATACATAACATCCCGATCGAAGCTGCGGTTAAATGGAAGGCGACTCACATCATCCTGATCGAAGCGTCACCGTCCCCGACCCAGAGTGCGCCCAAAGATTTTTGGGACCACTCGATGACGGCATTCGGATATCTTTTCACTCAGGCGCAATTGACAGACAAACTCGTGCGTGGCGCGACTGAAACTTTCGAGCTGCGACCCACCAGCTTCTGTGAAAAGCAGGACACGCTGCCTTCATGCGTTGGTCAATCCAACACACCCGACCCGAACATGGACACTTTCGACTTCTCTCTGCCGTTGGTAACGAACGCGTTTCTTAGAGGCTCGGAGGATGTGGCTGGCAACGGGACAAGCTTGAAGCCGCTATTTCAGCGCGTGCCTGGGCCGCCCCTGTTCCGGACTGTGGCGGAGACGCCGCGCAATGAGAAGGCGACCAGTGCCACATCAGGTTCCAAATCTAAACAAGCGCGTAATCTAGCAGCACATTCCCGCTCCCGAAGGGTCGAGAATTCACGCTTCTCAAGGTAATAATACTGTAAGGTATTTTCTCTTCGAGGATTTCAACAGGTTG
Organism: Pyrinomonadaceae bacterium; assembly: GCA_035603895.1. GTDB lineage: Bacteria > Acidobacteriota > Blastocatellia > Pyrinomonadales > Pyrinomonadaceae > PSRF01. The sequence goes on along the minus strand of DATNJO010000585.1, from coordinate 2,485 downwards.
ATGAATTAGTCGCTCAGTTTTGAACGGCTAAAGTAAACTTGCCTAATCTAATTTAACGTAATAAAAGAATTGGAGCCGGCTGCCGGAGTTGAACCGGCGACCTTCTAATTACGAATCGAGTCAAACCGGAAAGAGCAAAGTAACTTAATTCAACAGGTTGCAGCCACCGCGGTTTTTCAGGCGTTTTTGATGAATCATCTGTACGCCGCTTGATCGCTTCCTCATGCAGTTAGCTAAATTCGCGTCACAACTACGTCACAACTTGTCTACCAAATCATTCGGGGCACTTGTCGCTGATTTGGGCCATAGTTTGTTGGAACCGGCTAAAGAATATGAATCAAACTGAGAGGATCGAAAACAACAAAAGTCAGGGTAATGAACTCTGGTTGGATTGTTCTGATTGTAATAATTGAACATCCGGGACTTCCAGTTGAAGGGTTTATCCCGAGTGGTATATGGGCCATTTATAAAGAGACTTATGAAGGCCCTTGTAATAATCAATTGATTATAGGTATCAGAGCCATTATAGAAGCGGTCTGTATACACCAAGTTGTACCTCGAAAAACTTATTAGAAAAGACTGATGAGCTAACAGAACGGGGAGCTATAAGCCGGAAAGGTTTGAAGATGATACCTGGGCATGAGGCTACTATCCACGTAAGGTTTCGAGTTTTGCTATCAGGCGTCTGTGAATGTCAAACATCTATTGACAAACCATAAATATCTGCCATAGATTCCCCCTGCTCAAGTTCCCGCGTGTGTCGTTGAAGCACGCTCCTGCCGATGGCGCCTTTACCATCATCGGCTCATGTATCGCGCCTGTCCTTGGTGGCGTTCCGTGTTCCGGTCTCAATCTTCTATGGAACTCGACTTCATTCTTCTAACGGCATAACTCTTAGCTGGCTTGTGTATTATTTAGCAGCAGGTTTCTAAGTGTTGTGAATACATCGAACGAAACACTGGGACTTTAGCTCATGTAATGGAAGTCTTAGCTGGAAGGAATCCGATGGTTGAAAAAAAATCTGAGGCGGCGTTCGTCATGGCAATGGACATGCATGGATTCAGTGGCCTTTCTGAATCGGACCATGACAAAGTTATTGGGGATCTTTATTCGCAGATTGCTGGTATTGTTAAAGCCGGAGGCGTCCAAAAACTGCTGGACCGCAAAACAATGGGCGATGGCTTCATATTCTATTTCGAAGCGGTTGATGAGGCGGCTGATGCTGCGATGAATCTGCGGACACTCTTCCGGGAAAGCCTATTCTGGATAACTCATAAATTCGAAAAGCACCTTAGCTGCCGTATCGGCCTACACTCAGGCCAATTCTTTAGAATGCGTGATGCAATCGAAGAACGCGATGCATTGTTTGGGCAGAATATAATCACCGTTGCTCGTTTGGAACCCGTCGTTCGCCTTAATGAAGTCTGGTGCACGGAAAGCTTCAGGGCTGAAGCCCTCCGTAAGAAAGTCGATCAACAATACAAGTTTGAGTCACTTGGCAATTGCGAATTAGCAAAGGGATGGACTCGCCAAGCTGTTTATGCGCTATATAGGGATGGAGAGTCCCGTCCGTCACCGCTACAAGCGGCGTCAGAGCATCGCGTTATTAACCACGACAATAGCGACAAAGATTATCCAGTGACTTACTTTGCACTCATTCGCTTGAAGCACCGAAGCGACGGTATTGAATATCTCAAAAAACAGCTGACAAAGGCGACCTATGAAATTGAGGCAATCTATGATCTATTTGGCGCTTTTGACATTCTCGTTCGATTTAAAGCGCAAGAAGAATTAAAGGAAAAAGATTTCAGCGATTTTCTAGTAAAAGGCCGGATTATCAGATCAAAAGATAAAATTGAGTTGACGGAGATTCACTTTAGACGAGAAGAGAAAAAAAAGGAACCCATTGTCGCAATGCCGTTAGGGTCGAGGGAATATATGAAGGCCTTCACTTACATAAAATCAAGCGAAATTCTTAGTGATTCGGCACGCGTCCATAAAGTTCTAGATTTGGCCCGAGCTGAATGTGGACAGGACAGCGGGGTTGTAACCTACTACAAGAACCGAGACACATTGATACTGCCAATAGTTATACGCACTTCAGATTACTATGCTCTAGCGAACGCTGTTGAAAGCATCGAAGAGTACGTCGATGACGAAGGATGGGACCATGTAAGTATAACAACTTACCCCGTTCAGGCACTTGAGGAAATGTTTCCGGAGAGTAAAGCACAATGAACAATGATTGCTATGGTTCGACGTTTAGCGGTCGTTCCGTCATCAAAGGATGGTCCGACTTCCACTTTTACGAATTCATTCGTCACGATGTGCATGGGTTGTGTCTGTTTCTAGATGGGGTACTGCAGTCGGCTGAGCGAGATCAGCATACCTACCACGAGAAACTTGTTCGCGCTGCATTGGAGGAGCAACCATTTCCTCAAGATGTTTTGATTATCGGAGGAGCCGGCGGCGGTGTCCTGCATCA
>DATNJO010000584.1:0-15183 GCA_035603895.1 Pyrinomonadaceae bacterium | reverse complement strand
TGCAAAGGGCTCATTGCCGTAACCGACTTGAAGTGATGATGGAAACCTGACACGCTCATTCCGAGTTTGCGAGCAATGTCATCGATCTTTAGCGGCTCATCGAAATGCTCGCGGAGATGCCCAATCGCCCGCGAGATGCGTTGGGTGTCGCCGGACGGTAAGAGATGACCGAGCCGCGCGCCTTGGCCTCCGTCCAGGAGCCGGTAGATGATCTCCTTCACGATGAGCGGTGCCAGAACGTTACTGCTTCCGGGTTCATCCGTGAGTCGAACCAGGCGTACGACTGCGTCGAGAAGATTCGCGTCGATCGAATGCACGTCCATCGCCTTCGCGCTCGCATCCCCTTTATTGATCTTTATGTTGGCTTCCACCAGGACTGAGGCGACCAGCGAGGGATCAAGATCGAGGCGTAAGCCAAGATAGGGTTCCTCGTGCGTCGCCTTCTCGATCTGGAAGATGAGAGGCAGGTCGACAGTGAATAACAAGTAATGTCCCGGGTCGTACCTAAACACCTCCTCACCTAGCAACGCCCTTTTCCTGCCCTGGGCGATGAAACAAAACGCAGGCTCGTAAACGGTATTCAACGATTCCGAGGGCCTCGACGAACGCGCCAGGAAAAAACCTGGGAACACCTCTTTAGCGCCATCTTCGGTCACAGTTCGGCCGATCCGCTCGATGATCTCTTCTCTGTTGCTCGTGATCCTCTGTGCGTCTCGCGGAGTTTCTCTAGTGCTCATACGTCCATATTAGCCTCTTTGTGTGCAACGCGGGGACATCAACGTACCCGCTTTTGCAGCATCGTCCAATAATCCGCGAGTATCGTCTTATCGCCTGTTTGGCAGCGGACATCAAAATCAAACCGAACGATAGAGTGCGAGAACAGCTTTTGGGTAAACGAGAAATATGCAAAAGATTGTATTGAATAACGGCGTGGAGATGCCAATTCTCGGTTTTGGGGTTTTCCAGATCGATGACTTGGCAGAGTGTGAGCGCAGTGTTCGGGATGCGATCGAGGTAGGTTATCGCCTCATCGATACGGCAGCTTCTTACGGAAACGAGAAGCCGGTCGGTAACGCAATAAGGGCGAGCGGCGTGGCGCGTGATGAGCTTTTCGTGACGACAAAGCTCTGGATCGCGGACACCGGTTACGAGAGGACCAAGAGAGCGTTCGACCGCTCGATGAAGCGTCTACAACTCGACTATCTCGACCTCTACCTCATTCACCAACCGTATGGTGATGTTTTTGGCTCGTGGCGCGCGATGGAGGAGCTCTATCGCGAGGGTAGGATCAAAGCCATCGGCGTGAGCAACTTTCATCCCGACCGTGTAATGGACTTCATGGTCCATAACGGAGTGGCGCCCGCTGTAGACCAGATCGAGACGCATCCGTTCCACCAGCAGGTGGAGACTCAGAAGTTCCTCACGGAAAACAATATTCAAATTGAGTCCTGGGGACCATTCGCGGAAGGAAAGAACAGTATCTTCCGTAATGAAGTGCTCGTTTCAATTGCGGAGAAGCACGGCAAGACGGTCGCACAGGTCATCCTCAGATGGTTGACGCAGCGAGACATCATCGTTATTCCAAAATCGGTTCGAAAGGAGCGAATGGCGGAAAACTTCGACATATTCAATTTTGAGTTGACACAGGAAGAGATGGACGCGATCAGACAACTCGACACCGGTACGAGTCTCTTCTTCGATCATCGCGATCCGGCGATGGTCAAATTGCTCAGCGAAGCAAAACGAAATACTTAAGAGCACAGAGACAAGATGAAGAATCACAAAGCAATAGATCAGGAAAGTAATGGGGTCGACCGGCGGAGTTTTATCGCGAAGACCATCTTTGCGGGCGTTGGTTCACTGGCGTTGGCGGCTTCGCAGAATGAGGCAAGTGCCCAAAGGGGAACGCGGAATAATACGAAGAGCGCCCCCAATTCTTCGATCGGACGAAGAAGGCTGGGCAAGCTGGAGGTCTCGGCAGTCGGGCTGGGCGTTCAGAACATGCATCGGAGGTACGAGACCACGGTGCCGTACCGGCCGGAGATGATCAGCATCATCCGCGCAGGCTACGATCGTGGTATTACGTTTTTCGACTGTGCCGAGGCATACGGGCCATTCGAAAACGAGCGGATCCTCGGTGAGGCGATCGAGCCGTTTCGAAATAAAGTCAGGATCACTTCCAAGTTCGGTTGGAACATAGATCAGCAGACTGGACAGCGGCTTCCGGGGCTTAACAGCAAACCAGATCACATCAAGGTAGTCGTTGAAGGATCGCTCAAAAGGTTGCGGACCGACCGCATAGATCTTCTCTATCAACATCGCGTCGATCCGGAAGTGCCTATCGAAGACGTTGCTGGAGCGATCAAGAATCTGATGGATCAGGGAAAGGTTCTGCATTGGGGACTCTCCGAACCGGGAATCCAGACTATCCGACGTGCTCATGCCGCGCTGCCGCTTACCGCGATCCAAAACGAGTACTCAATGGCGACCCGAGATCCTGAAAAGGAAGTGATACCGCTCTGCGAAGAGTTGGGAATAGGCTTTGTGCCGTGGTGGCCTCTGGACTGCCAATTACTAACCGGCTGGATCGACGCGAATACGCGTTTCGCGCCTGGCGATCTGCGTGCAGCGACTCCGAGATTCTCGCCCGAGAACCTGGCTCACAACATGGAGTTGGTTGATCTGATAAAGACCTGGGCGGTTCGCAAGCGGGCTACTCCTGCTCAGATCGCGGTCGCGTGGCTGATGGCACAGCAACCATGGATCGTGCCGATTCCCGGAACAACGGTGATGCAGCACATGGTGGAGAACAGTGGCGCGGTCGAAGTTCGCTTTACGCCCGCTGAAGTCTCGGAGCTGAACTCAGCAGTAAGGGCAATTGAAGTTAAGGGACAGCGCCTGCCGGACGCCGTGCTTGCCTTCTCAGGCGTTGAAGCTCCAATGAAGAAGTAAGCAAGCAAATTTTGATGAAGGATGTCTCCATGAAACACAACGCTATGAAAACGTCGATTCAGCCCAAAGTATTGCGAAGTGCGCTCGTGATGATTATGGCGCTCGCTCTGATCGTCGTTGCGCCGTTCGCCGTCTTGAGTCAGAACAGCACGAGCGACGCGGTTAAGCAGCAAAGCAGCACTGCGGAACAGGAACTTATTAATCTCTCCAGGGAAAAGTGGCGCTGGATGTCGGAGCGCAAAGTAGATTCTCTGGACGCTCTTTTTCATGAAAAGGCTGTCTTTGTTCACATGGGCGCAACTATGACCAAGACACAGGAACTCGAGGTCATCAAAAGCGGAGGGATTCAATACAAGACCGTAGAGATCCAGGAAGCGTCGGTGCGATTTATTGATAAGACCGCAGTCCTCTTAAACAAAATTCGCCTGGTTGCCGTCGTCGGCGGCAATGAGGTCACTAATCCCTTCATGGTGACGGAAGTATATGTGCAGCAAAGCGGTACCTGGAAGTTAGCTTCGCTCTCGTTTACCAGACTGCTGACTCAATAAAGTTCGATGAAGGTTTTTTGGACGATAAAAAGTACAACCGCTTTTGCGGGCAGGAAAGTTATAGGTGTGCGAATTAGCATTAGGGGGCAATTATGAATAAAAGAAAATTAGGAAACAGCGGGCTTGAGGTATCGGCGATTGGTCTCGGTTGTATGGGAATGAGCTTTGGGTTTGGTCCAGCGAAAGAGAAGCACGAAATGATTTCGCTGATTCGATCTGCCGTCGAACGCGGAGTCACGTTTTTCGACACCGCAGAAGTTTATGGACCATTCACCAATGAAGAACTCGTCGGCGAAGCACTCGCCCCGATGCGCGAGCAGGTGGTGATTGCCACTAAGTTTGGGTTCAATATTGACGCGGATGGAACGCAACACCAAAACCCGCCGCTCAACAGCCGCCCCGAGCATATCAAAGAAGTCGCCGAAGCATCTTTAAGGCGCCTCAAAACAGATTACATTGATTTGTTTTACCAACACCGCGTTGACCCGAATGTGCCGATTGAGGATGTAGCTGGAGCAGTCAAAGATTTAATTGAGGAAGGTAAGGTCAGGCACTTCGGACTTTCTGAAGCGGGGGTCGAAGTGATTCGCCGCGCGCACACCGTACAGCCAGTGACAGCACTTCAGAGCGAATATTCACTATGGTGGCGAGAGCCGGAAGCGGAAATACTGCCGGCGCTCGAGGAATTAGGAATAGGCTTCGTTCCGTTCAGCCCGCTCGGCAAAGGATTTCTCACCGGAAAAATTGACCAAAACACGAAGTTTGACAGTAATGATTTTCGCAATACGGTCCCGCGCTTTTCGCCGGAAGCACGCAAAGCGAATCAGGCATTGGTTGATTTGATCGCAGAATTCGCCGCGCAAAGGAAAGCGACGCCTGCACAAATTGCGCTTGCCTGGGTGCTTGCTCAGAAACCGTGGATTGCGCCCATTCCGGGAACAACAAAACTGCATAGACTGGAAGAAAATCTTGGTGCGGTTGATGTGGACTTAACAGCAGATGACTTTCGCCAAATTGAAAACATCACGTCACGCGTTGAAGTAAAGGGCGCAAGATATTCTGAAGGCGCGCAAAAGCTGGTTAATAGGTAAATGCTTCTCCTTGCAAATAGGGACATCTGTAAACGCGTCTTCTTGTAGACTACTGGCGCGGTTAACTACCACGATTTCAGCCATTCCAGGGTCCAAGTGCTAGCCTGATCACTCCATGCTCGACGCGAAAAGATATGGTCAGCTTCGTGAAGTTCACGTACAGTCGCGCGGTGTAAGCAACACAGTTGCTGCCACGGTTGAGTGGTAAGAAGGTTCCGTGCGATGTTTGCTTCCAAGTCACGCCCGCTGAAAATAAAGAGCACTTGGCCCCTGAATTCCTGAAATGCTTCAAGTAATCGATCCGAGAGACAGGATGAATGAGGCTGCGCAACACCGTTCCAGCGCTTAATCCCGAGTGCGATTAACAGTTGTCGACCTGCTCTACGAGAGGCTAGGTTCCAATCTATACTCGTTCGCAGAGTCAAGATTCCTTTCCAGAAATTTAGAGTGCTGATGCGTGCAAGCGAATAACGAACATAGGTCATTGCTGCCGTACGCTGCGCCGACAAGGACTGGCCGTGGAGAGGAGTCGTCAAGTAGAGATGACTTTCTAAATACAGGTTAATAAGCACAACTGCCGAGACGCGAGGATCCTTCGGAGAATAAAGGAGAGCCTCTGACGCCTCGAAGCACACACCCCACAAAACCACCTCTTCGAGACTTGGTTCATGTCGGAAGAACTCATCGATAGCACTGGAAAGATCAGCTTCAACACTTTCTACATCGCCGCGGCGGCCTTCACTCTCACCAGTTCCACGAGAGCTGAAACTTAGTACAGGGTAACCTGCCATGGCCCATTCGCGCGCCTGGAGCACAAACCAGCGATGTGGACCACAACGATGTCCGCCGGTCAGGATTACAACCCCTCGACGATTAGGTGCAGCAGGACGGTGAATAACACCGAACAATTGACAGCCGCCGCTCTGAAATTCTATCGGGATTTCATTAACGTTCATGTCGCGTCAGAATGCTGTTCATCGCATCAATAAGAACCTGGCTATCATCAGTCATCTGGGCACGGTCAGCCCAAAAGGTCCGGACTGTCAAGTGGCGAAAATCTAACGCCACACCGTTCGCTTCACATGCTTGAAATATTCGCTGTCGGGAATGAGGGACGTCCTGCTCAGTTGCCGGCGCACTTTGCGCAAATTGAATCCAATAAATGGAGGAAGACACTTGAGAAATGAGAGAGGACAAGTCTAGCCGCTCCATAGCTACTGCAAGTTCAGGGTTAAGTTCCCAGCCAGCAACCTCGACACAGATTCCTGAGGCCAACTTGTTGCGGAGGTTTTTCGTAGTCATTCGCGAGCCTGCATTGGTAGTCGCCTGGACCAACGACAACCGCAGGAATTGCGTGAGTGCGTCTTTGCCGCTGGAAGGTGGGTGCCAGAGTATGATGAATGGAAAGGGCCGCTGAGATCTGCCAGCAAAGTCCAGGGCCAATAGCGCCCCGAGTCGCAGACCCCATAGGCCCACCTGAGGAAGATTCCGGTCCTGAAGCCATTGAAGCGCCAAAAGTAAGTCCTCATGCCAACCTTCCCAGCGAGCATCACGAAACTCTCCGGCGCTTTCACCACATCCATAAAGATCGACGGTAAGAACTCCATATCCGAGCCGGGCTATTGCTCGTGCTACTCCGGCGATCGTTGGACGAGACCAATTGGCCTCTTCTGCAAAGGCGTGTACGTACAATATGCCACCGCGTGCAGGCGGATGTTGAGGTGGGTAGTACACGGCGAACAAATCTCCGCGTGATCCTGGGAGGAAGAATGGCACAGCTTTCGAAGAAGGGACGGGTAGCATCATCTCCTCACGATGGCCCAAGCATTTAGGTGCGGAGGTAATTCTCCAACAACTTCTTTACATCAATCTTTCCCGACGGTGTCAGAGGAAAGCTCGGAACGATGACAATCTCGTCGGGATGCTTACGAGTATCGAGGTTTTCCGTCAAATGATCGCGGATCTTGTTGATTGCACAATGTGCCGACACTTCACTGTTGAGTTCTACGAATGCAAATAAAGTCTTGGTGAATCTCGCGTGCTCAAGGTGAACTATCTCAGCTCGACGCACCACTGGACATTTCTCAAAGACAGCGGCGACGTACTCCGGGTAGATGTTCAACCCGTTATGCACGAACATGGTATCGATTCGGCCGAGGACGAATAGCGCCCCGTCGTCATCACGATAGCCAGAGTCTCCAGTCTTCAGCCATGCTGCTCTTCTCCCGCGAGTCCTTCGAAGACCGTGAGGGAAATACCCCCGCATAACATTTCTGCCCGCGACCTCTATTTCGCCGACCTCACCGGGTCTGCACTCCGTTCCGCTCTTATTTATGAGTCGTATGCGGCAACCAGCAATGGGGTGTCCTACGGACCCTGGTTTCACCCGGGCCAGGTCCGGCGGAAGGTAAGTCACCCGGGGCGAAGCTTCGGTCAGGCCGTAGGCGTTGATCAACTCGGTGCGGGGGAAAGTCACTAGAAAGGCTAAGCAAAGTTCGGGCGTTAGTATCGAACCCGAAACCACGATACGGCGCGCATGAATCGGACAGTTGTGTGCCGTGCCGTAATCTACGACCAACTTTAGCAGTGCTGGTGACACACCCATCCAGGTGATTGCTTCAGACTCGCACCACTCAAAAAGCCGTCTGATAGTTTTTGGCGCCCAGCGTAGCACACAGGTTCCACCCGTTAGGCCGGTTAGTAATAACTCACCTACAAGAGCCGACGCGTGCGTCAGGCTGCGCGTAATCAGACACCTCTCGTTTGCGGAAGCTCGCATATAACTCTGGATGCCGAGGACGTTCGCGAGGACGTTGCCATTGGTTAAGACAACACCCTTGGCCGCACCTCGCGCGCCAGAGGTGAACAATATGAAGCAGGCGTCATCGTGGCTATGCCGAATTTCTGGAAGAGCTGCTGGCTGAGCACGGGCCAGCTCTTCAAAAGACAACAGTCTCGCTCCAAGCGACGAAAACAGTGGGTGAAAACGTTTATCTGCAATTACCAGGGAAGGCTTATATTCGCCGTAGAGCGCGCGTAGTTCCTCAGGGGCATAGCCAGGAAATAACAGGACGATGACTTGTGCCAGGTAATTCAACGCGAACAACGTGATGACCAGGGCGGCGCTGTTCTCGCAGAGAACAAACACAACGGTCTGCCTCCTCTTAAACAGATCCCCTAATATGGCGACGGTGCCACCGACTCGCGCGATGAAATTCGCGTACGTCAGCCGCTCGTCATGGGTAGAGAGGAACAACGAATCAGTGGAAGGAGGTTTGATGACAATTTCACTGAAGGCACGGAGTTCCAGCATGACTCAACACCAACTCCTTAGTCTCGTGAGTCGTCGTGAATTTGCGATTCAACCAGGATGGCATTCACAGCATCCACAAGTCGGCCAATCGATGAGAAAAGAGTGAGATCGATCATGTCATCGGGCAACTGCACCTCGAAGCGGTCTTCGATCGCCGTAAGGATTTCAATTGCAGTCAACGAGCCGATGTTAATCCTGCTTCCTCCCAGAGGTTCATCTTCGCCGATTTCATCGAGCGGCAAGCCAAGGTAATAGGTGAGAAGAGCCCTGATCTCCCTCGCTATAGCTTCACGGTCCATGTCCTTACTTATCTAACACTCGCATCTAAACACCCAGGGTTTTTGTCGTTGTTGTGCTGCGACCTCCGCATCATTCAAAACCGCGTGTTGAAATCTCACGGGTACTCCTAATAATGTTCCCGTTTCTTTCTCGAGCGAGGTAATCAACGCGAGAGGCTCACTAATGAAATTCGTTTCCAGAATGAAATCGTCAAGGGCCATCTGCTTAATGTGAATTGATCGCCAATCGAAGCGGTTCAGGTTTCTCAATACGTCCATGAAGAAGAGATCACCGAACACTGGTTCTGCTGCACCTTTGATGACGTTGCCCGAGCGCCCTTCGACAAGGACCAGGGTCTTCGTGCCTGGACCACAATGGCATCGCTTTTCGACAAACATGCCAAAGTCGTCTGTGACGTAGCGGACGAAAGGCATCAGCCTTTCCTGGAGAGAAGTAACGACTATACGTCCGGTCTCCCCGAGTCGAACGGGTTGATCTCTTTCGTCAATGATCTCAACGTGTACGTTGTGCTCGTTGATGTGAAGGACACTGTGTCGGCAGGTCATAGCTATAGTCCACGTCTCGAGCATGCCGTAATGGTCGACAATTTCAACTTCAAAAAACTCAGCGAGATCTGCAGCCACTTTCTGATGAAGGAAGTGGCCCATAACTTCAATAACTTTCAGGTTTGGAAGTGATGGGCGCCATCCCTCACGTCTTAACACTGCAATGTGTGTTTGCAGGAAATCTGCCCGACAGTGAACCCACCGGAATCCTCCATCACGGATCTCCTCATAGATCGATTTGACATTAAATGGCTCAAAGTTCCAGGGGTTGTAGCGGACTGGTGTGAGTCCGCGATGAATCAAAGGAAGTAGATTACCTGGTCTGACTAACGAATCGAAAGATCTACGCTGGCGCCACATCCCAATTCCCAATCTTATGCAGTCAGCCAGCGTCTTTGGGCAGCGGAGTACGGTTCCGCTTGTGCCGGTGGTCTCCGCTACTACGATGTTATTTCCAAAATAAACTTCCCACGTATATCCTCCCGTTGTGTCTCCCAGGCCTATATCTTTTGCCGTCAAAAATGCAACTAACGGTCGACGTACATTGAGAAATTCGTCGCTGATGAAAGCAGCGTAGTCATTCCTGATCTGGGGCTTGAACGTGAGCGGGAATTCTTCGAGGGGTCGACCGTCGTCACAACCTGATTCGCGAAAGTGAGGCACGTGACGACCGACGTAGCAAAGCTGAGAGGCGAGGAGATCTTTAGAGTCCGGCTCCAACATCGGCGGCTCTTATCATTCACACTTGGATGAGAACTGAGGTAGACGTTCCCACTTTACTCAGGTGTTAAAACACAGTCAAGGTGAGTCTCTGGATCGTACGCCATGCTGAAAGTGAGTAGTTCAATGAATGGCGTACAGCAACCCATCGGTACTGCCAAAATAGACCACACCTTTATCAACGACTGGCGACGACCAGATTGCACCCACGGAGAATACTCGATAAAACGCAAGCACCATATCCTGGTAATCACCAAAATAACGTGCATAGATCGCCTCGTTGTTCAAACTGCCATCCGGCTTCAGCATCTTCATCGGATCCTGTTTCGATCCTTCAGTCTGAAAATCCCACAACAGCTTGCCCGACTTGGTATCGACTGCTAGCAACCGTCCGTTTGATACGCCAACGTAAACCATCTCGCCCGCAAGCGCAGGTGATGAGAACACGGCGCCTTTGGCATCGAGAGTGAATTTCAACCGCCCGGTTTTCGCGTCTAGCGCAAAGAACCGGTAGCCATCCGATGTTCCAGCGTAGACCACGCCACCACGGATCGCCGGCGTGCTATTGACCCAACCTTTATTCGTCGGATAGTCCCAACGTTTACGACCCGTCGCGGCATCGACTGCATAGAGATGTCCATCTCGACAACCAACATAGATAGTTCCGTCGGCGATAGCCGGTGAAGATTGAAAGCCCTGTTGGTTACGGATGTACGTATCTTCACCAGTCTTAAAACGCCATTTCTCCTGACCCGTTTCCGCGTCAAGCGCGTAAAGATAGCTGTCCCAACTACCGATGTAGACGGTATTGTTTGCAATTGCCGGGGACGCATGAACTATGTCACCCGTAGCAAACTTCCATTGCAGAATTCCGGTTAGCGAATCTACACAGTAAACATTTCCGTCGCCGCTACCGATGTAGACTCGTCCGTTGGACACTGCCGGCGAAGATGTGTAGATGTCCCATGAATCAGGAATGGTTTGGAAGCCGGACGGATAGCCGTGCAGCCGTTTGCCTTCGAAGCGTCGCTCATACTCGAAGACAAAGGTCCATTTCAACGTGCCGGTTTGCGCATCGACCGCGTAAAGAATTCCATCGAAGCCGCCGAAATAGACCAAACCGTTGGCGATAGTTGGTGATGAAGTAACCTGTCGTGAGGCGAATGTTTTGAACTTCCACTTCTGCTTTCCGGTTTCCTGGTCCACTGCATACATCTTTCCGTCAGTACTACCGATGTAGATCACCCCGTTGGCAATTGCGGGAGAACCAATGATTGGCCCATCGGTTTTGAATGTCCACTTTGTTCCGTTTAGTTGCTGCGGTCCGGCCGTTGGGTAAACTCCGGTGCGAGCTGTATCACCGTGAAAGGTCGCTTGGGCCATCGTAGTGGGAACGGTTAGTAGCAATAGCACTAATGTTCGGATCATTGTGGATTGTCCTCGTAGGAAGAATTCAAAATTATGGACCAGCTTGTGGACGATCTGCTTTAGTTGAAGATAGTACGGCAGCGTTTTTGAGATGGTTTCAAAGCGGGGAAGTTAATGCGCGAGCGTGGCTTTGTATTTGTTGATTTCCGCAAGCAGCGTGGAAGCGTACGATGCGTTGAGTGATCGTAGCTCGCTGTAGGTCTGCTGCGCTTCGTCCAGTTTGTTCCTGTCGAGGTAAAGGAAGCCGAGTTCCAATAGCGCATCAACGTTTGCCGACCAGACTTTCACAGCTTCCTTGTATGCCGCCTCGGCAGCGTTCCATTTTTTCTGCTCGCGAAAGCTGTCGCCAAGCGCGAGAAAATTACCAGATTCGACTGAGGCAGGATTTTTTGAGGCGACCGGTGCTGGTTGACGTTTAGGACGGCCTTCCCGGCGTGATGGCGCGGGTTTGTTCTCGGGTTCTCTGCCTGTGTCTTTGGGCAGTCGTTGGGCCAGAACGCCCGGTGCGCCTGCAAGCGTGCAAACCAGGAATGCCGCGCAAAGCAGTATCTGTGAGGTCCGAATGTTGAACCGGAGAACCATCGTGACACGCAGAATAAACCCAAACAGTAGCCTCTAACAAGATCGGCCCAGCTAGAGTGTTTCAGGATTGCTCACCTGCACCAAAGTTGTTAGAATCCCGAGCCATCTGTTCAGAACCTAGCGCGGGCTCGCCACACTCGAAGGCAAACGCACCATTGCCACATTCCGGGCGAGCAAAGTATTTCGTTCCTTAGCACTTGGGCCAGCAAGAACGGCTTCACCCGACATGAGAGAATGCCCCACCTGTTTTAGTTGTTTTGACGACACCGTTAATCAGTGTCCGAGTGACGGGTCTTCGACATTCCAGTCGTTGCCCGGCAACGTTGCGCTGGATGGTAAGTATGTTCTTGAACGCCGGCTCGGTGAAGGCGGGATGGGAATTGTCTACAAGGCCCATCACAAGTTCCTGAAAACCACTCGCGCCATCAAAACGATCAAACCCGAACTCATCGGTAACGACCCATCGTTTGTGAAGCGGTTCCATCAGGAAGCGATGGCCGCAGCCGCAATCGGTCACCCCAACATCATCGCGGTCCTCGATTACGGGTTGCTGCAAGAAAAAATACCTTACATCGTAATGGAGTTTGTTGAGGGTGTCTCACTCGAGACCCTGATAATCAACAAGACACGATTCACTCCGGAGGAAGCACTTGAATATATGCAAGTGATAACTTCGGCACTGAGTGCTGCTCATAAACACGGCATCGTTCATCGGGATCTTAAGCCACTCAACATAATGATTGAATCAGGCGGATCGGTGCGCGAGCAGATTCGCATCCTGGATTTTGGTCTCGCGAAGATCAAGTCTACTGACTTGTTTGGTTCCTTCGTTGCCGCAAAGACAGTTGGAATCGTTGGTTCCCCATCCTACATGGCGCCGGAGCAATGGTCCGGGGAAGAGACCGATCGAAGATGCGACGTTTACAGCCTCGGCATAATTCTCCATGAGATGCTGACGGGAGATGTACCTTTCAAAGGTTCCAACATTCCCGCCATCATGAAAAAACACTTATTGTCTCCGCCTCCTCCGCTCGCAACTCCCGACTCGGGCATATCGGCGGAAGTTGAGAAGGTGGTCCATCGCGCTTTGGAGAAGACGCCCGAGACGCGTACGGCGTCCGTTGAAGACTTTATCGCGGAGTTCGAGCGGGCGGTTCTTCATCCCGCGCCGGCGAAACCCAGGGCGAAGAGACGCACCACTGGTAAAAGCACCACAGTCGCGAAGCGTCGCAAGACCAATCAATTAACACCCATTGAATCAGATTCTTCAGGCGCTCATGAAAGCGTCAAGGAAGTTGTTGGCACTCCAGTCTTTGCTCAGGATGTGAACACTGTCCAGTCACCAGTTCCCGACGTCCCAAGCGAGAATACGACGGCAAAGTTTCCGCAAACTTTGAAACTACCAGAGACTAAGAAGCCGGAGCCGTTACCCAAAGCAAGTGAACCTGCGGCTCGTACGATGGAAGAGCGCGCGCCTTCAGAAGGTAACGAAAAGGGAACAGCACCTCTTACAAATAAACCTCCTGTTCCTCCAGCGATTCCAGGCAAACTTCCTGTTGCTCCGGCAATCGATCAAAGGTTACCCGGCCGCGTAGTGATCAGTCAGCAGAGTCTCGTTGGTAACTTCCTCAAGAAGCGATACACCGTGCCCATAGTCGCTGGAGTCGTAGTCCTCGGCTTGATGGTTCTTTCCGCGTTTGTTTATTCCCGAAAAGGAGCTGAACCGCTTGGCTTGCAAGCGAGTGCTACCGGGGCAGCTAACACGAAGCGCGAGATGGTCCTGATCGAAGGCGGCACTTTCACAATGGGGTCGAATCACACTGGAGAGGAACAAAAAGGAGAGCACACGGTTACGGTGCCGTCCTTCTATTTGGATAGATATGAAGTTACTAACGCTGAGTATGCCGAGTTCATTAAGGACACCGGCACACCGGCACCGGCGATCGATTCGCGAGTGACGGGAAGCTACTGGCGACCGTGGAACGGCAAGAATCCACCGGCAGGTCGCGAGCGTTGGCCCGTCGCCAACGTTTCACCAAAAGACGTGGAAGCCTTTGCAGCGTGGCTTTCGAAGCGCGATGGAGTTGTCTATCGACTGCCCACGGAAGAAGAATGGGAGTTTGCAGCTCGTAATGGCTCCAGCAATTCCTTGTTCCCGTGGGGAAACTCGTGGGAAGAAGGAAGATCCAATCTCAATCAAAAGAAGAGTCCGGTAGAGGTAGGCTCTTTTCCTCAAGGCGCGTCTAAGAATGGCGTACAGGATTTGGTTGGCAACGTGTGGGAATGGACATCGTCGAAACCACGTTTTTACGACAACTCACGTGTCTTGTCCGGTGTCAAAAATGCTCGCGTGCAAAGGGGCGGTTCGTTCTTCGAGAAGATTAATAGCGATTTTTACAACGCTACAGATCGCTCCTGGTTCGGTGACGAGAACTCAAAGTTTCCCACGATAGGCTTCCGGCTAGCTCGTAATCGAGAGTAGAACCTCAATGCATGCGGCACGCAAAGCAAAAGTTCAAACGCAGATTCACTAACTACCGCTGGATAGCTCACCTCCTGCCGGTGCTGTTGGTCCTGTCTTTTGTCGAAATAAGAAATCACGCTGAGGAAACCGTTGTAGTTGTTACTAACCGGCACCCGATCGAAGCCCACCCGATCTATCTGATTGCCGTGCCTCATCAGGAAAAGATGGCGCCGCAGCCTTTGAACATTCCGATAGTCTCTGCGCGCCAACCTCCTGCAAAGATCGACAGCTCGAGTGATCTGAAGTTGCCGTTTCCGATGTCCGCCGCTCAAGCCGTAAGAATCGGTAACGGGTTGATTGAAGACTCAGATACGCAAACGGCCCTGATGTATTTGGAATACGCCCGGCAACAGGAACCCAAGTCAGGCGAGATGTTGATTGGCCTGGCGCGCTGTTACTACGAACTCGGACGTGACGACGAGGCCCTCGTACTCTTCCGCGAGGCAATCACGCAAAGTCCGGCTGTTTGGGAAGCACAATACTATTTGGGCCGGCTTCAGCTCGAGAACGGAAGATACGCGCAAGCGGTTGAGCCACTCGAGAACGCACTCAAGTTGAAACCTGAACACCCGGAAACGATTAGCAGCTTGGGCGTGGCGTTAAGTAAATCAGGCAGAGCTACAGATGCCATCACTTACCTCACTCGCATCACAGCCTTGAAGCGCTATGTCAAGGAAGACTTTTACTATCTTGGAGAAGCCTACGCGAACGATCAGCAGTGGTTGAAGGCCGCACAAGCTTTTAAAGAAGGTGCGGATCTCAGAGGTATCGATCCTAACGGATACTTCTACTGGGCCACCATGCTATTCGACGCCGGCAAGTTGGATGAAGCTTTCGACGGCTACGGAAAAGCCAGAAGCGTGGACCATTCGGTGAGTCATGCGGGGATATACCGGTACCTGGCGGAGATTTACAGGCTTCGTGGGATGTCTGACAAAGCCCTGGGTCAGTATCAATCGTTTCTGCAACGAGAGCCGAACGATGTCGAGGCGCTTTTTCAGGCGGGTTACATCAGTTTCAAGCTGAATCAATTGGACCAGGCGAAAGAATATTTCAGGAAACTGACAGCAATCGATCCTAAACATGCAGGCGGCGCCGCTAATCTCGCTGCTTTGGAAGCTCGCTACAACGAAATTTATAAAGGACGAAATGAGAAGACCCAGGGTATCACACTGCGCGA
>DATNJO010000583.1:0-4526 GCA_035603895.1 Pyrinomonadaceae bacterium | reverse complement strand
TACTGTGCCGACAACTCCATGAACAAGTCATGCGGGTGTTGACGATCGATTACGGGGTCGCCCTTATAGGTTTCTCCGGTTTGGAACAGTAGCGGCGAGCCGCCCGGTGGAAACGTGAATGGCTCAGCGCTGAACATGCCACGCAGTTGCAGCGTTCCCTTGCCCAGCCGTCGATACGCCATCG
The DNA here is from genome assembly GCA_035603895.1 of Pyrinomonadaceae bacterium. Classification (GTDB taxonomy): domain Bacteria; phylum Acidobacteriota; class Blastocatellia; order Pyrinomonadales; family Pyrinomonadaceae; genus PSRF01. The sequence continues at coordinate 4,342 of DATNJO010000583.1, read as the reverse complement.
GCATAAACCAGTTAGCGGAGTCGGCCTTCGTCACGCCGCGAGGCCCACCTTGACGATTGATTCCGGCGGTCAGGTTGTAGTGAAACATCAGCAACCAATCACCCGCCATTTTGTGATGCATGTACATCGGCGACGAGGCCGGCTGCCAGGACGTGCCCGAGCCCATCGCGCCCATCGAGGTCATGTTCGATTCGCTGGAACCGACACGAATGCCGATGTCCTCTCCTTCCATTAACAGGAGTGGTCCCATCTCCATCCGGTGCGTTCCTTCTGTTTCGTCCATCGCCGGCATAGGCGACGGTGAAGCGGCCGGAGAAGCAGCGGGCTTCGACGCTGGACTCGGAGTTGGTTTCGGCATTTCATGCCCCTGGTGTTGGGCCAGACATGGCAGAGCTGTAGCAAGAATTAAAAAGACGGCTTTGATCTGAAACTGCATTCTTCCCCCACTGGTGCTTAGCAAGAAACGTGTGCGCAGATCTGTCTGCGCAATTAATTAGCGCTGGTCCAGTGGGTCTAGATTCGGAAGGTGCTATTCAAAACGTAGCGGGGATTACTGCGGCCGGGTGGGCCATGATCGTGAATCTCGACCGGGTTGGTCGAAGTTGAAAACCTGACTGCGACGACAGCCGGATAGTCCGCAACGATGCCGTGCGAAGGAGCGTTTACAACAATTGCTCGCGACGAATTCGACTGGCTCGGCAAGTATGTTATGCAGTGCGAACATTGGTCGGTTTGTTCGGTTCCGACCGTAGCCGTTTCATGACTGGTGTTGTGCTGAGTGTCCGCGCCTTTTTCAGCGCAATGGCTGGTATTGCGAGTTTTTAGCGGACACGGTTCGCAAGCCAGCGCCGGGTTACACGCGGCAACGACCAACAGGGCCGTTGAGAGGACCCAAACTGCACGACATGCCTGAATACTTCGAAACATTGATTGTCGCAACTATAACACGCAGTCGATGGATAGCCACAAGAAGCACAAGAAGCACAAGAAGCACAAAAGGCACAAACCTTTTTTCAAAACTCTTTTGTGCTTCTTGTGCCTCTTTGTGGCTACTGCGCGCCGAGCGAGTAAATCGAGGTGTCCGGATGATAGAGACGCCAGTCGAACCAGTAGTCTTCGAGGACGAAAATCTTCTTCAATTCCCGTCCGGCGAGCGGGCCGCTGATCGCTTTGCCTTCGAAGTTCCACACACTGCCGGTTTCGGCGTCAACCAACTGAAGCGAACCCTTCGCAGCCTCGCCGTCTGTCTTTCGGAATAACTCGAGCTTTCGCCCGTCGACAGTTCGCTCGAACGCGCGCACGGAACGATTGTCTTCACCCAACATAACGACAATCGGAACCGACCCCATAACGTCGATGATCGGACTCTGCTTCTGCAACGCCGCAAGCGGATAAGCCGTTGATTTACCATCCACGCTGATGCCGATAACTAAAGTCCGTGGCGGCAGACGCTTGTCAACGTCGGTGCCGGCAACCACGCGCATTCGTGCGACTTGAGGTTCCCAATCCGCTTCGTACCTGTTGCCGAGAGCCGCGAGTCTTTCGTCAGGCTTCAGCACGCGGCCGTCCAGCCGTTCCCGTTTCCAGATCGCGAACGATAACTCGTCGTGAAAAACTGGTTTGAGCTGACGTCCCGCCAATGGACCATGAATCGCCTTACCGGTGACTTGTTGCCACCAGCTTCCGGTTTCATCATCCTTCATGATGAAATTCTGATTGTTAATACCTGTGAGCCGAAAGTGCAGCACGCGTCCATCAACTGTTGATTCCCACACCAGACCGGTGTGACAGAGCGTTCAATACGTGCACACGATCGGCGTTCCGCCAACCGTGTCCCCCAACACGTGGTGATAGGCCATGAGCGTGATCGGATACGCGACTGACTCTTCACCAAGTGTTACCGCCATCACGCGCTCATCATCTTTGACGAATGTCGCCTCCGCTAACTTCGCATACGCCGGATTCGGCAGCGGATTGAACATCCATTCAAAGTGATTTTGTCGCGCGAGCCACGTCGCGCCAAATACCGGCAGCAAGAGAATCAGGAGAATCGTCCGACCATACCAACGACCACTAAGCCACAGACGAATCGTTAGGAGTAGGACCGATAGCAAAGCGACGATCGTCAACAGCGGCGACCAGCGGCGCATCAGATACGAAACTTCCATGATGCGCGGCGTCTGCGGTTTGAACGGCATGATCAGAAACATCGGCGTCAATACGATCACCACAACCGCGATCACCAGTACGAAGAGGATGAGCCAGGCGAGCCTTCGCCTCTTATTTTTAGCCATCAATTATCTCCAGTTCGCCGTCGAAGCTTTCGCACCACTACTATCGCCCACAAAACTCCGACACCAAGAAACGGCAGTAAATACACCAAAAGGTCCCAGCGCCCATAGCCCGGCGGAGTGGCCTCCACCGTCGCGATCGTTTCCACGTTTCCCTGCGCACTCTCCAGACGCACGCGCACCCGCCACAATTCTTCAGCGTCGAGATGGACCAGCGCGCGATACTGCACGTGCCCCTGCACGTTCTCTCGTTCGCCGTTGTAAAAAGCCTCCGGTAACCGGCTACTCACAGGCTGCACACCGACTTGCACGCGCAGATCCGGCGGGAGCTGCGTTCCCGGACCGACAATTACAAAGAACAGCGCCTCGCCAACATCAGGATCCGTCCAGACCGAAACGACGTAAGGATTCAACTTTTGATCGACAAATAGCGGAAAAGGCGGGCCTTCGTGGGCGTTAATAGTTCTCACAAATAAAAATATGAGAATTAGCGGCAGCGCGAATCTGGACGCAGGTGAATTCATTCTCCTCAACCGCTGCCCAGCACGAGGCCACGCATTTCCATCGGCTGCGCCATCACCCACAACGCCGCGGCCGCGATCAGTAACGAAAGCGCAGCCCAGGGAATAAATGCCCGTACGCGCTGCACCTGCTGATCCGTCGCGGCAAGTAAATAGCTGGTTAATAACGATCCGAAAAGACCCAGAAGAATAAAGCCAACCTCAAAAACTTGCACGACATTCACCGGTAAACCGACCAGCGTCCACTGTGGCTGACCAAAAATCGCTGCGCCAAGTTCGGCGACGGCCGCTTGCGTCACCGGAATAAAGGTGAAGAGTCCGGTCAGGAAGTGAAAACTGTAGTGGGCCAACCAGATACCAAAACCGATCGGGACCAGCGAGTAAGAGTAGCGTATTGCCAGAGCTATTAGCGTTCTTTGGCTGCGGCCCCAAACTCTCGTAAGCCACGCGGCTGCGCCGATCAGAAGCACCGGTTCGACAACGAGAAACAATCCAAACACGATCGCCAGCACAGGCGCTTCAGTCGTAACTCCAAGCCGCCGCGCAATCCATTGTTCGAACGCGTAAACCGGACTAACCATCGCGAACGCGTTCAGCAAGGCGCCGAAAGCAAAAACGATTGTCAGCGCCGCGAGGTCCTTGCGCCGCGATAAGAAACCGAGACCCGAACGCATCGTATCGTTTGCCAACTCTGTCGCGGGTATGCGGCTGATGATCCCGACATTGTCGTATGGACACGCCTGAACGCAGTCGAGACAGAACGTGCAATCGATGTTGCCGACCTTGCGCGGTTGAAATAAAGCGAGCTCACACCCGCGTTGAATCACCACCAACGGCGCTTCGGCTTCGCGCACGCCGCGAATGCAGTCCTTTGTCGCGCAGCGAGTGCAAGCGTCGTGATCGCGAACCGCAACTTCCAATGGCGAGACAGTCGAAGCGACGAAATTAAACTGTCCGATCGGACAAACAAACTTACAGAACGTTGCGTGTTTAAAAACCGAATCGATGACGAGCGCGCCAGCGAAATACGCGACGATCAACCACGCAGTCCACCACGGCGAAGCCCAAAGATCGAGCCACTCGTAAAGAAATAGCATGGCGACAAAGAGGCCGAGCGAGAGCCACTTGTTGCGCAAGTAGCGCGGCCAGTTTCGCGCCGGGCGAAAAAACTTGCGCGCAAAGTTTCGCACCAGCATGAACGGACACGCGAGGCAAAAGAAATTTCCCGCCAACAACAGAACCAGAATCAGCGCGCCGCGAAAGTGTACCCACGTCAACGTTGTCGCCAGATTGCGCGGCGCCAACTGCGGACCAAAGAGCCCGTGCAAAATCATCGCAGCGCTGACGATGAAAAGCGGAATCTGGAGCAGCGTGCGGGCGTGACGCTGTTTTAGCAGACTACCAAGCAACGGTAGACGCAAAAGATCCAAACCGGGCTGCGCTTTGTTTTTGGGATCTAACTGGAACACGGGAGTGAACGACTCAGGCTGGCGCGACTTCCTTGATTTCAAACTCCTGGTCCAACTCACG
>DATNJO010000582.1:0-3218 GCA_035603895.1 Pyrinomonadaceae bacterium | reverse complement strand
GAGCGTCGGCTGCATATCTGCGGCCAGTGCTCTCACTGCCTGTTGCGGTCCGCTCGGCAGGTTCTGGGCGGCGCTTGCCATACCAGCCGGCACGAGCGCGCCGAGGTTGTGATAGAAGACCGCCGAGAAGTTTGCGTTGCCGTCTGCCGGTAGACCGGCCGTGAACTTCGCAGATCGCAGTAACGAGATACCACTGTCGTGCGAAGTGATGGCGCGTTGCACCAGCGCACGGCTCGGACCAACGATCATGTAACCGTTCGCGTAGGTGTAGTTGACTTCTACGAAGCCAAACTCCGCCGACTTGAGCGTGTAGTAGGTACGGCCGCTAATGTCCGCCTGATCCCAGCTCAGTCCGGTCTTGCCAAACTTCGCGGCTTCTTTGTTCACTTCACCGACCGCGCGTTCGAGCGTCTGTTGCAAGTGCGCAGGGTCGTTAACCTCAAACACCAGCTTCCACGACGGCGTCGGCAGGATTGGACCATCGATCGCGAAGGCAAACTCACCACCCAACGGTGCGGCGATGTCGTTGCGCAGGTCGAGACCACGATCCGCTTGTTGTTTTTCGAGAGTCTTGCGCAACTCAGGCGAAACCGTATCCATCACGCCGAGTAGATCGTCGACTAATGAAACCGGATTCTTGACTACAAAACCCGCGACCAGATTCGCATCCGGCGAGATGTATTCGAGCGAACCCATCGGGCCAGGCGCGGCCAGCCACGAAGGAATGCCGCGTTGCGTGTCATTGAAGGAGAGCGAAGCCTCAGTGTGCGTCTTGCCGTTCGCCTCTTTTTGATCGAGCACGAAGTATTTCACACTAAGGATTCCCAACTTGTTCAACGCGTTCTCTTGTTTCTCGGCATCAGGACCCTTCGCGCGTTCGGCTTTGGTTTGCGCGACGACCTTTTCGAGGTTAGCCGCGACCACGATACCGGCGCCTGATTCATAAACCTGCGCGATGCGACTGCGGAACGGAGTAGCCGTGAAACTGCTGCTTCCGCCACCTGCGATCACTGCTGCGAGTTGCTGAAGCTGCGCGAGCTTCGGACTGGCAGCAAACAGATTGTTTTGAATCCAAACGTGCAGTTTTTCTTTCTTCGAAGTGTTATTGTCGACCGCCGTCAGCGGGTTTTCGACGAAAACGATTTCCGGTCTGTCGCCACCCGACAACTTAGCAATCTCCTGATCGAGCACCGCACGAAAACCAGCGGCGTCTTTCAATTCAGCAAGTACTAACGGATCGCCAGGCTTTCCTTCCGCGTCCATCGAAACAGACACTGCAATCTCATCGCCGAGGTGGGAACCAAACTGCCGAATGGTGTCCACGACCTTGTCCATGTTCTGCACTCTGCCTGCCTGTTCCTTCTCCCACCATTCACGCAACGCCGGATTCTGGCTCATTCGCTCCTGAATGATGCGATGCGATTCAGTGATGGTGTCGGTCAGGTTCGGCAACGCCGCATAGACCACTGTGTTTTCAGGCATCAAGTCGAGCAGGTGCGTTGAATTGCGAACGCCCGGTTGTTGAACGCCTTTGAGTTCGTTCTTCAGTGTTGCCAGACCGGATAAAACCGCCGCGTAATGATTCGCTTTCTTGCTCCACGCAACTTCATCTTTGATCGGAATCGTCGCGATTGCCGGGCTGGTCGTGGCCTGGTCACCCGGACGCAGCACACGATCGTTGCCGGCGTGGTTCAGGTTCACTTCGCCTTCAATCACCGAAACGCGCGAGCCCTTCGTGCCGTTGTTGACCGAGAACACCGTTCCCGTCACTGAGACGAGCGAGTCGCCGCTTGCGACAAACAGCTTGCCGTCTTTTTGCTTCGCGGCTTCGACAACGATACTGCCGCGATCGAGATGGATCGTCGTTCCCTGTCCGGTTTTTGTCAGGTACAGTTCGGAACGTTCTTTCATTTCGATCAACGAGCCATCGCCGAGGCGAACCACTGCGTGCGCGTCTTTCGCCGTGCGCACCTTTTCGCCTCTTTGCAACTTCGCGCCGGTCGAGACTGCCGCCGTCTTCGTGTCGGCAACCTGGAACACCTGTCCTTCAGCGGCCTGGACCGTCGCTTCAAATTCACCAAACGGCCAGTAACGCTGCATGAACGGCACGGCGAGTAAACCGAAACCGATCACCACAGCCGCGGCGATGCCCCAGCGCAACACGACCGGCTGGAGCGAATAACGCCTGGTTTTGACCGGAGCTTTGACGAACGTCGTCCGGCTCCGGCGCGCTTCGTTCATTGCTTTACGGCAAGGAATACATTCGTGCGTGTGGTCCACCAACAATAGCGACCGCGCTTCCGAAAGTTTTCCTGCCAGGTAAGCCGGAATCAGCGATTGGAAATCAGCACAACCTTCAATCCGATCTACTGTTGGCATTTGAAATTCAGCCTCCCCTGCCGCAGCCGAGACACGCGCCCAAACACGGTCTGCCGCCGCTGAAACTACTGTTGAGTCGACCTTTTCGTTGCGAATCTCAGCAGTAACCTTGTCGAGAATCTCTTCACTATTCCTTTTCATGATGTTTCTCCAGATAGTGCCCAATTTCTTTTCTCAGTCTTGTGCGAGCGCGATGGAGAACGACGCCCACGACGAACGGCGAGGTTTCCAGCAATACAGCAATTTCTTTATTGGCTAATCCTTCGTAGTAGCGCAGAACAAACATCTCGCCGGCGGTCTTGCCGAGTCTTGAAACAGCTTGTCGAACGAGGTTTTGCAGTTCTCGGTCGGCATGGAGCGCTTCGGGACTGCGTGAGCGTGTCGCGAGTGCGTCGGCATCGGCTTCGTCGAGGCCGATCGACCTGGATCTCGTGCGGCTACGCAGGAGATCGAGGGAAGCGTTGATGGCAGCACGTGACAGATAAGCCTCGGGATTCTTCGAAAGGTCGTAGCTTTCGTGACCTTTCACCAGCCGCAGGAAGACTGTTTGCAGTACGTCCTCGGCATCCGCGGCGCTGCCGGTGATGCGTTGGGCGGTCCGAAAAACGCGGCCATGATGCGTCTGGAAGAGCGTTTCGAGCTCTCCCGGGGGTTCATTTTTCACTAGTCGCAAAGGTTTTAGAGCAGCCTGCACTGGGTGTTTCTCCTCCGTCTACACCCTCTTAAACGGGGGGTTGGAGGGTTTATTAACACCGGTGCGCACGAAATTTAGACAGGATTCACAAAATTAACAAGATAGATTCTTATTAATCCTGCAATCCTGTCGATTGTGCTAACTC
>DATNJO010000581.1:0-4367 GCA_035603895.1 Pyrinomonadaceae bacterium | reverse complement strand
TCGGCAAAGCGATTACAAACCACCGCAACTTCCAGGACGCCGAACAATTCATCGCCGCAGGCGGACAAAAGGGACCGCAAGTCGACATCCTTACGCCCGGCGTCTATCGCATCCTGACGCAATCGGGCGCGATCGAAAGTTCGACAGAAACGAAACCGGGCCTGTTTACTGTGCGGCTCTTTGACGCCACCGTTATCAATGAAAACGGCATCGGTCTGGTCGATGCGCTCGACGGCGCACCGCTTAACCAGCGTGACTACGTCGCCGAATCGATGCCCGGCCACGACAACTTCCAGGACGGCCACGAATTCATCGGCCGCGGTGGTCAGCGTGGTCCACAGAAAGACATCCTGTTGCCCGGTACTTATTACATCAACCCGCTGCTGTTCAAAGTCATTCCCGAAACAGCGAAGGAGATCAAACCGGGTGAAGTCGCGGTGGTTGTGTCGAACGTCGGCCGCGATCCTTCAGAGGAAGTGCGCCGAGAGATGGCCGAGAAGGTTCGCGTACGAATGGAACGCGAAGAACGCGAACAGGCTGAAGAATCAGTAGCTCGTCTCGATGCCATCGATGACAGTCGCACGGCCGAAGAGATCAAAGCGGACTTGTTGACCGGCGATCCGGCCGATCGTCGTCTCGACGAAGGAGCGCACGAAGCGTACGTCGTGCCCGAAGGTTTTCGTGGTATCCAGGAAGCGGTTGTTGGACCAGGACGATACTACGTCAACACACTGGCGATTAGTCCGATAGTCATCCCAACGACGAACCAAACGGTTGAATGGACCGCCGGTGAAGTCGCAAACACGTTCAATCCGTTCGAAGTGATCTCGAAAGACGGTTTCACGATGCAGTTGGAGGTCCGCGTTGTGTTTCGCGTAAAACCGGAAGACGCACCTTTCATGGTGGCGAAGATCGGCGGTATCGAACGTTTGATTCAAAACGTGATGCATCCGCTCATCGACTCTATCTTCCGTAACCAGGCGTCGGAATCGTCGGCGATGGCTTACTTGCAGAATCGTCACGAAGAACAGGAACGCGCGGAAGCCCGCGTGCGCGCGCACCTGCTGAAGTATCACGTCGACGTTGTAAACGTGCTCATCTGCCACATTCATCTGCCGGAAGAGTTGATGAAGACGCAGACCGAGAAGATCCTCGCCGAGCAACGGCAGAACATGTACAACGCTCAGCGCGAGGCGGAAGAGAAGCGTATTCAACTCGAGAAAACCAAGTCGCACGCCGACAATCAGAAAGATTTGATGGCTGCGACGGTGGGCGTCGAGATCGCCGCCAAACGCGCCGAGCAGCGCAAAGCCGAAGGCGAGGGCGAGGCGCATTACATTCAGCAGACCGGCCGTGCCGAAGCCGAAAAGGTGCGTCTCATGGGCGAGGCCCAGGGCGTGGCTTATCGCGAACAGGTCAACGCGCTTGGAGCGCAGGGCGTCGCGCTTGTCGAAACGTTGAAGGTCATCGGCGAGAAGGGCGTTCGCATTACGCCTGACGTGATGGCCACTGGTAGCGGAGCTGAGGGCGGCGGCGGACTCGGAACGTTGCTGCTGTTGAATCTCTTCCGCGAACGGCTCAACCCAATGCCGACTAATGGGGAGAAAGTCAGCAGGTAAGCACTAAATCATTCGGAGCGCGGGCGGCCCGCCCGCAGTAGAGCCACGCGGGTGCGCGGTTTCAGAGCTGCGGGCGAGCCGCCCGCGCTCCGAATCTGTTTTCTTGACAGAAACGACAAGAATATCCGCTAGCTTGTGGGCTCCAAACGCGCACCCGGGAGGAGCCACACATTGAAACAAGCCATCGTTCTCTTAGTGCTATTTCTGTTTATAGTTGCTGTGAGTTTCGTCTTGGCGTCCAAGCAGGCAGCTACTGTTTCTCCAGATACATCCTCGCAGCCATCTTCGTCAGCTTCCACACGCGAGACCAGGCAATCTGAGAGTCGCCGTTCTCCCGGCCAGTAAGCTTGTCGAGAATCAGTTGTCGCAGTGCCTTGCCTTCGCGCCGCAACATGAACTCGCGCGCGAACGGTTTCGCTGTCTCAAAGAAACTGAAACCCGGATCGGTCACGACGCCGATGCCTTCCAGCGTCATCAGCGCACGCATGATGTAAGTGAAGTTTGCCGGCAGCCGGAACGGGTATTCATAAATCACCTCGGCCAGGTCGTAAGTCAATTCCTTAAAATTAACGTCACCCAGCTTCAGGTTGAGATAGTGTGTGAACAGACTCTCAACCACCGGTCGCACCGTTTCCGGATCGACACCCGGTTTGAGGAAGTTGAGGTTGATGATGTCCTGGCCGAGCCCGTGAACGTCGCGCGCAACAACGTGGAAGAACGCGTCGATCATCTGCGTCTGCAACTGCGAACTGATACGTCCGACCATGCCGAAGTCGAAGAACGCGAGATGGCCGCTGTCCATCACGAGCAAATTGCCCGGATGCGGATCGGCGTGAAAGAAACCGTCTTCAAGTAGCTGCTTGAGATAAGTCCGAATCAAAAGACGATTCACTTTGACGGGCGATATGCCGTTTGCCTTTAGCCCCTCGAGATCGACCACCTTCGTGCCGCGGACAAACTCGAGCGTCAACACGCGCGTGTTAGTGTGCGACCAGTAGATCTTCGGCACACGAACCGCCCGCCACGTGCGGAAGTTGTAACGAAAGCGATCCGCGTTGCGGCCTTCCTTGATGTAGTCCATCTCTTCGAAGATGGTGGTGTGAAACTCGCGCAGCATTCCTTCCCAATCGGCGTTCTCGTTTGCTCGTGGGAAGAAACGGTTCGTCAGCTTGACGAGCCGATACAGGATCGCGATGTCGAAACTGATCGTCGCTTCGAGATTCGGACGCTGTACTTTGACGGCGACTTCTTCGCCGGTCGCGAGTCGCGCGCGGTAGACTTGGCCCAGAGAAGCCGCAGCAATCGGTTTGCTGTCGATCTCCGGATAAGCTTCGTGCAGCGGACGGCCAAGCTCTTCTTCAATTCGCGCGAAAGCCTCGGCGGTTGGAAATGACGGCACTTGATCCTGGAGTGTCTGGAGTTCTTTGACGTACTCCAGCGGCAGAAGATCCGCGCGCGTGCCGAGCGCCTGTCCGATCTTGATGAACGTTGGACCGAGATCGATTAACGATTGACGCAGCCACACTGCTTGCTTCTCGAGTCGCGCTTGTTTGCGCGCTGAGCCTTCAGCGCCGCGAAAGATCACGTAGCGCAGACCGCGGATGAAGAGATCAAACGCCGCGTAGAGCTGCGCCCAGGCCCACGCGCGAAGCCGCGCCAACGGTCCGCGTTCGCGAGCGAGATCTCGCAATCGCGTAACGCTGCGCTGGTTGAAATCCGCGCGCACGTCGTAAGTGTCGAGAAACAGGTAAAGCGAGAATAGTCCCAGGACGCGGGCTACGTGCGCCGCGCGCAACCAGCCACGCACGCCACGGCCGGCGAGCAGTTCGTCGACCATCTCTTCCGTAAGCGGGCGAACCTCGCGTGTTGGTTTCGGCGCCTGTCGAGGCGCTGGTTGTAAGCCGTTGGGATTAACTTCTCGTTTTACAAGTGCACTCATTAAATTACCGCTAACATGTGCTTCGTGGCCGCATGCTCGAAATAACCCTCCGCACGAGCCACGTCTGTCTTAATCTGCTTTGTCAATTCGTCTACTGAACTAAACTTTCGTTCGTCGCGCAACCGGTACAAAAACCTGACGCGCACGACGTCGCCGTAAAGGTCACCGTCCCAGTTCAGTACGAAGGTCTCGACCGAAGGTTCCGACGCATCCCCAAACGTCGGCCGGAGCCCGATATTCGTTACGCTTCGCCGCCACTGGCCGTCGATTAAAGTACCGGTGACGTAAACGCCGTTCCGAGGTATGACGCGGTTGTGTGGGTGCAGGTTCGCTGTCGGAAAACCCAATTTATGGCCGCGTTCCGAGCCGCGTTCGACGCGTCCCTCGACGCCGTACGGACGCCCCAACATGCGCCGCGCGAGGTTCACCTGGCCGCGCGCCAACAACTCGCGAATCTTGCTCGAACTCACGCGCTGGCCGCGAAATTTGACTTCCGGAACTTCGCCGGCGATAAAATCCAAATCGCTGCCGAGGCGCTTTAACAGTTCGATATTGCCTTCGCGGTTGTGACCAAAAGCGAAGCCCTTACCGAGATATACTTCGCGCGCGTGCAATCGATCCATCACAACGTCGTTGATGAAATCGGCGGCGCTGACGTTGGAAAAATCTTTCGTGAAGCGTACGACGATCGTCTGCTCGATGCCGAGCACGCCGAAGCCTTCGACTTTTTGATCGAACGTTTGCAGCAAAGGCGGCGCGGATTCAGGATGCAACACCGCTCGCGGATGCGGATCGAAAGTAATAACGGT
>DATNJO010000580.1:0-6531 GCA_035603895.1 Pyrinomonadaceae bacterium | reverse complement strand
TAATTCAGCTTTGCGCCATACGCCTCCAGCACCGGTTCGGGAAACGCGCTCCAGAGAACTTGCGACGACATCCCGCTCGACTGCCACATCAACATAAACACGAACAGGTTCGCGACGAGCAGTACGATGGTGAAGATGTATGGGCGGCTGAGGATGGCGCGGGCAAACTTGATCGTCTCGCGATCGGCAGCACGATAAGTTTGGAGTTGTTCTGGTGACAGGCCGGTGGGCGTACCGCAGACCGCGCATTGCGGCGCTGAAGCGCCTACGATCGCCCCACAACTGCGGCACATTGTCGGCCGGCCGGGGCCAGTTTGGTTTGACTGGCTTTCAGACAATGCGCTGCCGTTAACCCATCGTTTCGAGCAGGTTCACTAGATCGTCTGCATGTTCCTCTTCAACGGCGAGTATCTCTTCTATCATCCGCCGTGAAGTCGGATCGTCATTGCCGAGGTAGCTGATCATCTCGCGATAGCTATCGATAGCGATACGTTCGGCAACGAGGTCTTCCTTGATCATGTCCGTCAGTGTAGTGCCCTCGACGTACTCCGCGTGACTGCGCGAAAGCAGCCCCTCGGGGTTGAAGTTTGGCTCGCCTTTAAGCTGCACGATGCGTTGCGCGATCGAATCAGCGTGTCCCTGTTCCTCGTTTGCGTGTTCCAGAAACTCGGCGGCGACACTTTCAGCATGAATGCCGGAAGCCATGTAATGGTGACGTTTATATCTCAGGACGCAGACGATCTCCGTGGCCAGCGCTTCGTTCAGAAGTTTGACGACGGTTTCGCGATCCGCGGTGTAGCCCTGGGTGACTGCGCCGTTTTCGATGTGTTGCCGCGCTCGCTCGCGCAAAGTTTTGATGTCAGTGAGAAATGGTTTATCCGCCACGACCTCACTCCTTGTAGCTAAATTTAGGGGTGCAAGGATATTACTCGCGCGCACTGGCAAGGGCAAGTTTGAGTAAAAATTGGTCCTTCAGGTGTGAACAATCCGGTTTTTCGATCCGCCTTAATCCACCCTCAACTGGCCATTCACTTTAACCTCGTTCGGCCCGGTAGATGCTGCTGTTACCTCAATCGGAATGTTCCACACGAGCGTTTTGATACGGCACGTTCCCGTGTTGTCTTCGCGACAGTAGAACAGCGTCACTTGAGCCTTAACTTTCGCTGCGCCTGCGCTGACCGCGTTTACCGGGATGCGCAACGGAAGCTTTAGGTCCTTTGCGCTGCGCGAGGCGACTTTCTCGTCGATCTGGATGTTCTTGCCGTCTTCGACGGAGATTTTGTAACGCTGTGGCGCCATGGGATTGAGATGATAACCCTCGGGTAGTGCGACGTTGATTTCGAGAACTCCATTACTGCCCGCGCGAAGTTGTTGTGGCGCGGCCTTGAACTCTTCAGCATTGGGCGCCGCGGCACTTTCTGACGGCGCAAAACTCTTCGCCGGCGGAGTCAGGCCGTTGATACGCAACGTGCTGGTCTGTTTTGTTTTCAGATCGACGACGCGAATCGCCTGGTTGTTGGTGTCGGCGATGTAGAGTTTGTCGTTTGCGAGTGCGAGACCGCCGGGTTCGTAAAAGGAAGGCGAAGCGCCGTCAACCTGTCCGGGCTTACCAGTGCCAAACAGACTCTTGACGCGCTGTTGTTTTGGATCGAGCTGCTTGATCTTGTGATTGTAGGTGTCGGCGATCAGTAACTTGTCACCGTGGACGAGCAATCCAAGCGGGTGTTGCAGCCGCACATCATCGCCCGTGCCATCGACGTCGCCAAACTCAAACAGATCGCCGCCGACTAAAGTTCTCACCTGGCCCGTGTTCAAATCGATTCCGCGAATGATGTTCGACTCGCTGTCGGCAACGTAAAGCGTTTGACCGATCACTGCGAGACCCGAAGGTTGTGCGAAACCGGATTCGCGTAACGAGCCGTCGAGTCGTGCTTCACGACCCGATCCGGCAAACGTGGAAACTTCGTTCTTGTCCAGATCGAGTCTCCAAATCTGATGTGGACCGGCCATCGCGATGTAGAGCGTTTGGCCAACGAGTTGAAGATCCCACGGCGAACTCAACGCAACCGTGCGCCCTGGTCCGGATTTGAAGTATTCGCGAGTTTGTTCCCCAGTGCCGGCAATCGTTTCGACTGTTCGTGCTTTAAGATCGACGCGGCGAATCAAATGGTTCTCAGTGTCGGCCACGTAAAGACTGTCGCCCGATAACGCGAGGCCCTGCGGACGATTAAACGTGGCTTTATCAAACGCGCCGTCGGCAGCGCCAGCGTCAGCCGTACCAATCGTTTCGATTAACGTCCCGTCGAGCTTTGTAATGACGATGCGATTGTGATTTGAATCCGCGATAAAGAGCCGATCGGTGGCTGCGTCCGCGAGAATCTTGCCGGGAAATGCTAACGGCAGATCGCCGACTTTCGCACGTTCCAAAACCAGATTGAGCGGCTGCTCGTTCAGCTCGCCGCGTTTGCGAAACTCTTCAACGAGTTTGCCGATCGTCTGATCGATGATCTCGTAGTTGCCTTCGCCGGATGCCGAGCCCACCACATAACCGGCCGGATCGATCAAGACCTGCGTGGGCCACGCACGCACGCCATAGCTCGACCACACCGCGTATTCAGAATCGTTGTAAACCGGATGCTCGATCTCGTAACGCAGAATGATGCGGCGAATATTCTCCGTCTCTTTTTCGTTTTGAAACTTGGCGGAGTGGACGCCGATCACGACCAGTTGGTTCGCGTACTTCGCTTCGAGTTTTTTGAGATCGGGGATGATATGGATGCAGTTGATGCAGCCGTAGGTCCAGAAGTCGAGTAAGACGATCTTGCCCTTGAGGGCAGCTATCGAAAGCGGTTTATCGGTATTCAGCCAGCCGCGCCCGCCCTGGATCTCCGGGGCGCGTACGCGTGCTCGATCTTGTGCAGACATCGAAACACCTCGCTCGCCAGCGACGAAAGTCGCCATCAACGCCAAAATAATGATCAGTGCTTTCATCAGTGTTTGGTCATTGTAACTAGGGCCAGTTTGTTTGTCGCGCAGCGGCGTTGTAACCTTTCACACGCGCATGAACGACCAGGCATTTGCCACACTCGAATACCAGCAGTTGCTGGCGCTGATCAAACGAAGCGCGCAGACCGAAGCGGGTCAGGCGCGCGTCGAGCGATTGTCGCCTGCGACGAGCGTCGCACAGTTGCAGCGCGAGCTCGCAGCGTTGTCGGAGTGTGTGACACTGCGCGGGCGTGGTGTTAATTGGTCTTTCAGTGGTTTCAGCGATCCGGACGAGACGATTGCCCGTTTGCGCGTCGAAGGCGCGGCGCTCGATCCGCTGGCGATTCTGCAAACGGCGCGTTTGTGCGAACAGGCGATGTCCGCGCGCGCTA
The DNA here is from genome assembly GCA_035603895.1 of Pyrinomonadaceae bacterium. Lineage (GTDB taxonomy): Bacteria > Acidobacteriota > Blastocatellia > Pyrinomonadales > Pyrinomonadaceae > PSRF01. Next base: position 3,154 of record DATNJO010000580.1, on the reverse strand, counting down.
CGATTCTCGCCGAGCGCGACAACGCGCCCGTGCTCTGGCAACTCGTCGAAGACCTGCCGCGAGATCTCAATAGTCTGGTCGCACGCGTTACCAACAAAATTCTACCCACCGGAGAGCTGGATGATCGCGCCAGTCCCGAGCTCGCGCGGATTCGTCACGAGATTTCCAGCTTGCGTTCGCGCATCACGCGTTCGCTGGAAGGTCTGATGCGCCGTTCGGCTGAAGCGATTCAGGATGAACTGGTCACGATTCGAAACGAGCGGTTTGTGATCCCGGTCAAAGCCGATCATCGTGGGCGCGTGCAGGGCGTAGCTCACGGTTATTCGTCGTCGGGTGCGACGGCTTTTATCGAACCACTCGAAACCATCGAAGCAAACAACGAACTGCAAAGTTTGCACGAAGCCGAAGCTCGCGAGATCGCGAAGATACTTTTTGGCCTGAGCGAGGAATTGCGCGCGCAGCTCCCGGCGATCGAGATGGCCGCAGCGGCAGTTGCGGAGTTGGATTTCGTCAACGCCAAGGCGGTTTTTCATCAACGGTTCAACTGTGCAATTCCCGAGATCGAATCGAGTGCCACGTTGGAACTTGTCGAAGCACGTCATCCATTGCTCGAAGAAAACTTGCGTGCGAGCGGAGGCGTGGTGGTTCCGGTGTCGTTCACGTTGGATGACGAGAACAACGCGATGATCATCTCCGGCGCGAATGCCGGCGGTAAGACGGTCGTGTTGAAAACGACGGGCTTGCTGGCGTTGATGGCGCTGTCAGGTATTTCAGTTCCGGCGAACTCCGCAAGATTTCCTTTCTACGCAACCGTGCTCGCCGACATCGGCGATCATCAATCGATCGCCGCAAATCTTTCGACGTTCACATCACACGTCGCCAATATCGCCCGCATGATCGAACTTTGCGAACCGCCCGCGCTCGTGTTGCTGGATGAAGTCGGCACCGGAACGGATCCCGAAGAGGGATCGGCGCTCGGTGTTGGGGTGGTGGATCATTTTCGACGAGTGTGCAATGCGCACGTCATCGCGACGACGCACTACAGCGGCTTGAAGATGTACGCGGGCAACGAAACGGGCGTGCTCAATGCGAGTGTCGAGTTCAACGAAAAGACGCTGCAACCGACGTATCGCTTGATTGTTGGTGTGGCGGGAGCGTCATCGGGTTTGGAGATCGCGCGGCGGTTTGGTGTGCCCAAACCGATCGTCGATGCGGCTGTGGGCGCGGTTAAGGATTCGTCGCTTCAAGCGACGGAGTATTTGCGGCGAATCAAACGCGAAGCGGAAGACGCTGAAGCGTTGCGGATCGCGTTGGAAGAGGAACGCGCCGCAGTTGCGGAAAAGTTTGCTTCACTCGAGAAGGATGCGATGAAGCGCGAGCGCGAACGGCAGGCATCGTTTGAGCAGGTTGCTCAGCGCATGGTCGCGGAGCTCGAAAAACGTGGCCGCGAACTGATTGGAAAAATAGCGGATCGCACCGAGAAAATTCGTGCGGAACGTGAAGCGCAACGCCATGTGGGTGAAATAAAGCGCGCAGCCCAAAGCGCAGCGAAATCTATCGTGCTACCGCAATCTGGCTTTGATCCCCGTTCACATAACGTTGAAAAAGCGCAAGTTGAAGACGAAGCTCCGCAATATGTTACCGCCGCGCCCCGTGAGATCGTCGTCGGCGACAAAGTGAAACTACTCTCGTTCGGCTCGGTCGGTGTTGTGGACCAGATCAAGGATGGTTACGCTGAAGTGCGTGTGAAAGCGTTACGGTTCCGAGAAAAATTCGAAAACCTGGAACTCGTCGAACAACAACCCACTGCAAAACCGCAGCCAGGCAAACTGGAAAAGCTGCGCCGCTCGTCAGGCACTGAAATCCATCTCGCCGCGGCGGAACAGAACGTCAAATCTGAATTGAACGTTATCGGCCAGACGACCGATGAAGCTGTCGATGCGGTTGATAAGTTTCTCGACGAAGCATCGCTCGCGAGCCTGAGTCAGGTGCGGATCGTACACGGCCACGGCACCGGCGCCTTGCGTCGCGCAATCGCCGGATTGTTAGGAGACCATCCTCACGTCGCTCGTTTCGTTGCCGCCCCACCCGATCAGGGCGGTACTGGTGCTACGCTCGTCGAGTTGAGACAATAAAGCCATCCACGGATTACGCAGACCACCTTCCAGGTTCTGCGTAATCTGTGGATGATTTAGTTTAAAAGAATGCGTTACCCCCAAACATTCATCGACGATCTCAAACGCCAAGCCGATATCGTCCGCGTCATTCAGGACTACGTGCAGCTCAAGAAGAAGGGCGCAAACTGGATGGCGTGTTGCCCGTTCCACAAAGAAAAGACGCCGTCGTTTTCCGTCAGCCCAACGAAAGAAATCTACTTCTGTTTTGGTTGTCACAAAGGCGGATCGGTCTTCAATTTCGTGATGGAGATCGAGCGCGTCAGCTTTCCCGAAGCGATCAAGATTGTCGCCGACAAGGTCGGCATGCCGTTGCCGAAGATGGTTGAGGATGGCCGCTTCGAAGCGCGCCGCCAGGAGTCTGACGATGTCATTCAACTCAACTCCTGGGCCATGGATTGGTGGCAACAGCAACTCGAATCAAGCAAAGAAGCGCGGATCGCGCGCGAGTACCTGGTCCAACGAGAGCTTACTGAAGAAACGCAGAAAGCATTTCGGCTCGGTTACGCGCCCGACAGTTGGGAAGCGCTCTCAACGTACCTGCGCCAGAAAGGCGCCACGCAGCAACAGATCGAGCGCAGTGGTCTGGTTGTTAAGAAGGAAGAAGGTTCTGGTTCTTACGATCGTTTTCGCGGACGGTTGATGTTTCCGGTGTTGGACGTGCAAGGACGCCCGATCGCCTTTGGCGGCCGCGCGCTGAAGCCCGACGACAACGCTAAATACATCAACTCACCGGAGACGATCGCTTACGTCAAAGGCCGCAATCTCTTCGGATTAAATCTCACGCGCGACGAGATCCGCCGTCAGGGATTTGCAATTCTCGTCGAAGGTTTTCTCGATCTGATCGTTCCGTTTCAGGCAGGCGTGCGCAACGTCGTAGCGAGTTTAGGAACAGCACTGACTACGGAACAGGCGAAGTTGCTAAGCAGGTTTGCGCGCAAAGTTGTAGTCAACTATGATGGCGACCGCGCGGGCGTACA
>DATNJO010000579.1:0-2776 GCA_035603895.1 Pyrinomonadaceae bacterium | reverse complement strand
AGAAAAAACTATCGGCACAGCCAAATGCCGGTTTACCGCGCGACGTGCAGGGGCGACAGTTTTACATGTGCTCGCCGGAGTACATGTCGAAGTTTGCGAAACGCTTTATTCAATCGGGCGCGAAGTTTATCGGCGGTTGTTGTGGCACTACGCCTGCGCATATCAAACTGATCTCCGACTCCGTTCGCGCAGCGTCTCCGCGTGCGCAACGTTCGGCCTTTGCGGGCGCGACCACACAAGTCGTCGAGATAACGGCGCCGGATATAAACGTCGTTCCTGCGGAGGAGCGATCTGCGTGGGGCCGGAAGATCGCGCAAGGCGAGTTTGTGACTTCGGTGGAAGTGCTGCCGCCGAAGGGTGTCGACGCGCAGAAGACGCTCGACTCGATTCGTTTGCTGAAAGACGCTGGTGTTGATGGCGTGAACATTCCTGATGGCGCGCGTGCGCAGTCGCGTATGAGCGCGCTGGCGACGGCTGTGTTGGTCGAACAACAGATCGGCATTGAAACGGTACTGCACTACTGCTGTCGCGATCGAAATCTGTTGGGCATGATGTCAGACCTGCTCGGCGCGGCGGCGCTGGGCTTGCGCAACATCCTGGTGATCACCGGCGACCCGCCAAAGATGGGACCGTATCCCGACGCCACAGCCGTCTTCGATATCGATTCGATCGGTTTGACCAACATGGTCAACAAACTGAATCACGGTCTCGATCTCGGAAATAATCCGATCGGCGAGCCAACCTCGTTCTGCATCGGCGTCGGTGTCAATCCGGGTGCGATCAATCTCGACGAAGAGATCAAGCGATTTGAGTGGAAGGTTGAGGCGGGAGCGCAATACGCGATTACACAACCAGTGTTTGATACCGATCAGTTGCGCGACTTCCTGAAGCGCATTCAACACGTACGCATTCCGATCATCGCAGGCATCTGGCCGTTGGTCTCCTATCGCAACGCCGAGTTTCTCCACAACGAAGTCCCCGGCGTGCGTGTGACGCCCTCAATCATGGAGCGCATGCGCGAGGCTTCAGCAATCAGTAAAGAAGCCGGCCGCGATGAGGGGTTGAAAATCGCGCGCGAGTCGCTGATGGAAGTGCGTAGCGAGATTCAGGGCGTTCAGGTTTCTGCGCCGTTTGGGAATGTGAAGTACGCGTTGGAAGTGTTCGACGTCCTGCGATAGATGCCACAAAGAAGCACAAAAAGCGGCCTGCTAACACCGCTGTGCTTTTTGTGCCTTTTTGTGGCTAAAACTCATGAACGATCTTCCCGTCCACGATTGTGTAAAGCACCTGCGTAGTTAAAAACTCCTTCGGCTCAACCTTCAGCAGGTTCTTCGAGAGCACTGTCAGGTCTGCGAGTTTGCCGACCTCGATTGATCCTTTGATCTTCTCTTCGAAATTCGCGTAAGCGGTGCCGTACGTGGAGGCGCGGATCGCTTCTTCGATCGTGATGCGCTCGTTTGGAAACCAACCCGCTGCGGGTTGGCCGGTGAGCGTTTGGCGCGTGAAGGCGGCGTAGAGGCCGAGCAGTGGATTGATTGGGTATTCGGAGGCCGAAGTGCCCGGCCAGTCGGTGCCGAAACTCAAAACCGCACCGCTCGCCTGAATGCTCTTGAACGCGTAAGCGCCTTTCGTTCGTTCTGCGCCGATGCGCTCTTCCATCCAACGCATGTCGTCACTCAAGTGAAACGGCTGCACTTCCGCAACCACGCCGAGTTGGCCCAAACGTTTGAAATCCTGCGGCGCGAGCACTTGTGCATGGACCAAACGAAAGCGCCGGTCGCGTTTGCCGTTCTGCTTGTTGAGCTCTTCGAGATAGTTGAGCAGAACGTTGTTCGCCTCGTCGCCGATCGCGTGCACTGTCAACTGAAGTCCCGCGCGATCGGCGTTCAACATGTAACCGAGAAACTTGCCTTCAACAAACTCGCCTTTATCGTTCACCATCAACGGGCGCCAACGCCCGCGATTCTTCGTATCGTTTGCATAGGGCTCGAAGAAACGCGCACTGCTCGTGCCCATGATCCCGTCGATGTGGCCTTTCAGCGCGCCGAGGCGAATCCACTCGTCGCCCGCACCAACGCGAATTCCCTTGTCAGCCATTTCCTTCCAGCGATCGAGACCGGGCCGAAAGTGAACGCGTACGGTGAGCTCACCTTTTTGATGCAGCTCGCGATAGATGTCGAGTTGCAGATCGTCAGACATGTCGCTGACGTTCGTCACGCCAACCTTGCGAATCTCCGCGAGCGCATTCTTCGTTTGCTGAATGCGACGCTCGCGCGAGAAGGTTCGCGGGATGACAGCATTGAAGAGTGGCAACACGCCTTTGCCGCGCAGGTGTCCGTTGAACTCGCCCCGGCGATCTTTCAAGAGTTCGACATCCGGAGTCTGCAAATGAAGGGTGACTGCGGCCTTCAACGCAGCCTCATTCACGGCAAACTCGCTGTCGTCAAACTTCCGAATAAACATCGGATGATCTTTCGTGAGTTCCTTGACCAGACTCATGTCAGGCGTGAAGGGTTCGCGTTTTTGACTGCCTGCACTGCCCGCGGTCCACTGATCGTAAGCCCCCCCAATACCCGCCGAGAATCCATTCGCCCTTCGGCAACTGCAAAACCACATCCTTCACACGCGCGACAAACTCATCCTGCGTCGAAACACGCATGATGTTGAACTCGAGAAACTGCGCCGCGGACGCAAAGTGAACGTGGTTGTCGTTGAAACCGGGAATAACGAAGCGGCCTTTTAGATCGATCGCGCGCGTTTGCGGTGTGCGATATTT
>DATNJO010000578.1:0-2466 GCA_035603895.1 Pyrinomonadaceae bacterium | reverse complement strand
CCGCCTTTCATCTCGCGCTGAAGAGGGACGCCCGGAGCTAGCGCGGGTGAGTCGACTTGCGTCGCTCGCACGCCCGAGCCAGACACGACGAGCAGACAGGCGAGTGCACGCAACGTAGTCCTGCGCCGGATGTACGGTGCGTGCGTCACGCCGAACAAAGCCTTTCTGCCGAGATCGTCAGACCGAGCTGAGAAATAGAGTCATACTTTTGGAGGAACGCCTTGACCCGGTTGGGCTGTGGCCGACCACGTCCCCACCTCTTCGTTGTGGTTACGTCCTTCTATGCACGAAGGACCATCTATCGTCCCACCCATCGTGCCGGCGTCGACACTCCCGGTAAACGTGTAGATTTTCGGCGGCAGCAGATCGAGGATAATGGTGAACTTGATGTCCGAAGCGGAATCCAACCTCGCATCGTGCAGATCGCGTTTGAGAAGCTGGTCGGGTCCTACCAGGTCGGCAACGGATCCCTGGAGGACACCCGTAGACTCGTCACGCGTGATATCAATAGTGTTCAGTTCATTCAGTTCAGCCACGCACGATTCGATGGTGAGTGTCCAGCTCCCGACCACTTCAGGGAGAGTTTGCGCTGCGCCTACGGCACTTGACATTGGTTGACTCATAACATTCCTCCTGACTTTTATTTGGGTTTAAGAATCGAAGCGAACAGTTCCGGTTTCGACGAACGACGAAATCACCGTCATCTCTGAGTGCGAAAAAAGGAGATCGATTCCCTCAGTTGTCGTGCGAAAAAGTTTTGAGAAATGTGAGTCTCCGAGTTTGAGTTTAGTGCGCCGGAGATCCTCTCCCGCAAAGGCGCTAGGGCGCAAAGAAATCCTTTAACAACGCGGCAGCGCTTTGCGTCTTGCGGGAGGCTGAACTCAGAATTGTTTGATACGCGCTGGTTCGACTGGAGGAGACTATCGATCAGTCCGAGAGTTAGTGATGTTCCAGCCTTACCAGATGCGCGAGTATATCACCGCTACCGTTGATGACCACTTCTTTTTGGTTCTCGTCGCGCTCCGCGATTGTTGGCGGATCGCGGCGTGTCTCGAGCAGAGTTCTCACCTCCGCGTTTAGTTCCGGAGTCTTGACGACGCCGCTGTCGCGCGGGTTTGCAAAACTCTTAAGAGCTTCCAGCAGTGGGACGGCCTGAGCTGACCAAACGAGCCACACTTTCTCTGTGCCGCGCTTCTCGTCAAAACGAAGCCAACTCTGTTCGGGAATCTGAAGCTCCTCGTTTGCTTCAACACGGGAGAAGCCGTTGTTGGCGGTGGGCGATGGAAACAGAACTGTGTAAACAGGCGCCTCGGGTGTTGAGGCAAGGTGTTCGTTCAGAACGTATAGATAACCCGCGTGAGCGCTCTTGACGTGGAGCCGCACACGATAGTCGGGTTCGAAGTTGATCTCTGCGCTGGGACGGAATGGTTCTTCATAGGGTTTGCCGTCACGGTACTTTTGCACGAGTAGCCAGTAGCTCAGACGGCGTTGTGGCGCAGGTGCGGGAGTTGTTGATGGCGGCGTAGTTGATGTCCACCAGACTCGTGCACCGATCCCAAGACTTGCTATCAGTAGTAACCCACACACCAGAACCACGACGCGTCGCTTCAGTTGTGTCTGCGGTTGCGGCTGCGTAGGTCTCGTCTGCGGAGTTGAGCTTGTTTGCGATTCCTTTAGTGCTGAAGCAAACTCTTCAACGGTCTGATAGCGATCCTCACGTTCCTTCTGTAAAGCTTTCTCGATCGCTTTGCTCAATTGGTCCGGCACGTTGCTGTTCGTAGTGAGAGGCTCTGGCTGACGCTGAAGAATCGCGGCCAGAATGTCGCTGCGCGTTGGACCACCAAATGGCGCACGGCCCGCAAGCATTTCGTAAACTACAACACCGAGACTCCAGATGTCCGTGCGCGCATCCACCGTTAACCCGCGCGCTTGTTCCGGTGACATGTAGGCGATGGTGCCCAAAATCACGCCTGCCGAAGTGTATGCAGTCTGTGTTGTTGAATCTTCCGCTTGCTCCGCCAATGGAGTTGGTTTGGCAAGGCCGAAGTCCAACAACTTCACGTTGCCTTTAGCGTCGAGCATGATGTTTTCGGGTTTGATGTCGCGATGGATGATCCCGTGCTGATGTGCCATCGCGAGGGCGCTGGCAACTTGCAGCGCGACGTCGAGCGCGGCGCTGAGTTTCAACGGTCCATCCTTCAAACGCTCGCGCAGGCTGACGCCCTCGACGTACTCGGCGGCAATGAAATGGAGGCCGTCCGCTTCCTCGATCTCGTAAATCGTTACGATGTTGGGATGGTTGAGAGCGGACGCGGCGCGCGCCTCGCGTTTGAAACGGCCGACGCGTTTATCGTTCGCGGAAGATTGAAACAGCACTTTGAGCGCGACCTTGCGTCCGAGCCTCGTGTCGCGTTCGAGGTAAACGGCGCCCATGCCTCCGACGCCGAGAAGAGATAACACCTCGTA